>JAKDNQ010000342.1 GCA_030456405.1 Nitrospira sp. | reverse complement strand
TTCTGATGACGCAACGACGCGGGCTTCGGTAAGAATTTCAGATGGCTTGACAGGGATCCGACGGGCCGAAGTTGGTAAAACTTCGGGAGCTTTTGTGAGTGTCGGTGTCTGTCGTAGCAGAGCGAAGAGACCCACGAGGAAGACACCGGCGACATCGTCGTTGCCGGTATGGCCCCCCCTTAGATTCCGCCCCTGAGGCGTAGCGCGGTTGATTCAGTGCAGATTGGGGATACTTCGCTCACTACCGATGAGCAGCGCCTCGTATGCTTACATGAGGAGAGAGCGGTGTGATCCTCCCGCCTCTCCTCATGCATCGCAGGTGACGTACACTCGCGCAATCAATAGCCCTGCCACGCTGCTAGGCGGAGCCCAGCGCCTGCCCGCGCCGTTTTAACCACGACCATGAACCCAAACCGATCAAGCCGCTCCCAAAGAGCAGCCCGCTGGCCGCAATAGGTACCGCGGCGGGGGTCCCGACCATCGCGCTCCCTTGAAGAAAGAAGGCGCCAAGGGTTTCTTGCATGCGGCTGTTCTGCGACCCCTTGAACAGATGGTCCCAGGACAGTTGAAACTCGGAGGTCTGCGGATTGAACAACCCTTTGGCCGTGCCGCCGATATTCCAGGCGTGGATTTCGTCGCCACGCTGCCAGCCGAGGAAGAGCGAGGAGAGATCCAGAGTGATCGACATGCCTTCGATCGTGCCCGACGGAGCCGGCGCCCCCAGGAGATTGCTGGTAAAGAGGCTGTAGGTTTTGTGGCCCTTTTCGATCGGGTCCACGATCTCTCCCCACGACTGATACTGCCCCATCTCCAAGGTGCCCTCCTGCCCGAACAGGCGATCGAGGATCCGGCCCTGTCTGCCTCCCCAGTTCGTGGCCCCATTCGTAAAGTCCACCTGCGTCACAATCGCTGCGTGGGCGGATGCCCACACTCCGCTCATCGCCACGAGGCCCGCCATGACGAAGCTCATCACCAACATGTGTACTCCGGTTTTCATCCCGCCATCCTTTCTGTGGGCACTCGCACGCCACGGGTGGCCCACCGGTGAATAAAATGAATCTGCCACGCTCCTACGGCCGTTTCCAAAGTCTACCCGCGGCGTTTCAACCAGCCCCACGAGCCCAGCCCGACCAAGCCGCTCCAAAAGAGCAGCCCGCTGGCCGCAATAGGTACCGCGGCGGGGGTCCCGACCATCGCGCTCCCTTGAAGAAAAGGCGCCGAGGGTCTCTTGCATGCGGCTGTTCTGCGACGCCTTGAACGGATGATCCAGGACAGGGCAACTGTCGCATTGTTGTCATCGCATTGCTGTCATGGTGTTCATTTTCTTATGACGCAAAGAGAAATTTAACCTCTGCGAAGTAAGATAGCAAGTCGAAGATCACAACTGTGTAACAAACTTGTTTGTCCTCAGTTAATTTTCCCTCAAGATTTCTTCCCTCATGGCAGGCAACAAAAGGCCATGCCCACATCACTCCGCACCCTCTTCTCACTACCGGACTTCGTGGCGGTCTTCCGACTCATCGAAGTCGGCTGGATATGTATAGACGTGCGTAACGGTTTTTGATGCTAGGAAAACCCCTAGTTCATCTCGAATGAGCTACGAGGTGATTCTGTGGCCCGATCCTGTCGGAACGCCTTCTATGGTCGCGGATCGTTCGCCGCAGTAGAGCGGTCAATGTCGGACAGGCTTCTAGCCCGAGAAATCGATTCACTTGATTCTGGAATCGGCGCCTTCAGGATGGCCTCTTCTGAATAGTGCGGTTATGGCAATTGTCCTGTGATTTCGGTTCTGCTGACGTTGCACCGTTGTCCTCTAATGGCGTCAAATGCCAACCATAATTGACATCTCACCCTCTATTCTGCTACCGAATCGACAGCATGAGCGAAAAAAACAAAGCTGAACCATCCACCAATATTGAGAATCGTCTGAAGGGACTGCGGACGGCAACGGGCTTATCTCAAGGCGATTTGGCACGGATGGCTGGGCTGACCAGACAAGCTGTGTATGCGATAGAAACGTCGCGCTATCTTCCGACGACCGCTGTTGCGCTCCGTTTAGCGAAGGCGCTTCATTGTCGAGTTGAAGATGTTTTTTCACTCATTTCCGACGGCGAAGTGATCGAAGGAGAGCTGATAGGAACAACATCGCCCGATGATCGCGTTCGTGTCAAAGTCGCCAAGGTCGGCGAAAGAACAATCGTGCGGCCTGTTTCAGAGTTAGGGGATGTCTTGAGCCTCACAGTTCCCGCAGATGGTCTTCTTCTTGGACCTGCTGCGGGATCACGGCGAGGGCAGAAAAAGGTAAAAGTTGAATTGGTCCGCGATCACCGATTCATCGAGGATGAGATCGTCGTTGCCGGCTGCGATCCGGCCATTTTTCTTGTTGGCGAATATGTGCGCAGGCGGAACGAGAAGACGTCCGTTGTCGGATGGACGATGGGAAGCGCTGCAGCGCTTGAAGCCGTAAGACGTCGTGAAGTTCATGTTGCGGGGCTTCACGTCCAAGACATTCAATCAGGCGAATGGAATCTGCCCTATCTGAGGAAGCACATCGCCTCCGGTGAATTTACCATTGTGACCTTCGCGCAATGGGAGGCAGGGCTCATGGTCAAGTGCAACAATCCAAAACACATCCGAGAGGTGGCCGATTTGGAGAACAAAGGCATTGTGATCGTGAATCGTGAATCCGGCTCTGGAGCGCGCGAATTACTCGATCGGAGATTGCGTGGGGCCGGCCTCAAGTCTCATCACATCAAGGGGTACGAGCATATCGCAACCTCTCACCTCGAAATTGCCAGGATGGTTGCAGAGGGGCGGGCGGATGTGGGGATTGGACTTCGATCTGCGGCGAGGCTCTATAACCTTGACTTTATTCCTCTCCAAGATGAGCGCTACGATCTCGTCATTCCTACCCACCTCCTCACCAAACATCCGACCCTGTCGATCTTCCTGGATACCATTGTGAGTCGAGTGTTTCGATCGGAGATTGAAGCGCTTGGTGGATACGATACGCGAGAGACCGGAACGATTCGAGAGTTGAGGAAAAACCGGATGCGCAGCTAGTTTTCCCTCCTCTACTAGTTTCGGACAAGAGAAGGAATAAATGGTCGAAAAAAGTTGGTGGTGCGCCTTCCTGATCGTCCTGCTCCTCGTGGTAGGAGTGGGCTCGGTGAGGGCGGTTGAGTATGGTGAGCTGGTGGAGCAGAACGGACAATGGGTGTTTCGGAGCACGGAAGACCCAGTGCTCAAACTCATGCGTGATAAGGGCCTGATCACGAACGAGCGATACATCGAAGTGTCAGGACAAACGAAAAAAAACTGGATCGAACCAGCCGATGCGATCCTCAATCGACGG
>JAKDNQ010000341.1 GCA_030456405.1 Nitrospira sp. | reverse complement strand
TCGTGGCATTCCTTGATATCTTCGACGATGGCGGTAAACTTTTCCTTCTCGGTTCGATAGACGACATCCGCGTAATCCAGCCGGATCATCTTCCGATTGGTCGGCACCACGTTGACGTCGAGATTGTAGATCTTGGCGAACTCCGCCGCTTCTGTGTCCGCCGTGCCGGTCATGCCGCTGAGCTTTTTGTACATCCGGAAATAGTTCTGGAAGGTGACCGAGGCCAGCGTTTGATTTTCGTTGGCGATCTTCACGCCTTCTTTGGCTTCGACAGCCTGATGCAAGCCGTCGCTCCAGCGGCGTCCCGGCATGAGCCGTCCGGTAAATTCATCCACGATGATGACTTCGCCCTCTTTCACGACATAGTCCACGTCCCGCTTATAAAGGCTATAGGCTTGGAGCCCTTTGACGACGTGGTGGACGAGATCCATATGGTTCGGATCGTAGAGATTGTCCACGCCGAGCAACTTCTCGACCCGGACGTTCCCGTCTTCGGTCAACGACGCGGTTTTCGTTTTCTCCTCGACCGTGTAGTCCTGCTCCGGCTTCAGCTGTGGAATGATCGCGTTGATGCGGTAGTAGAGATCGGTCGTCTCGTCCGTCGGACCGGAAATAATCAACGGCGTGCGGGCCTCGTCGATGAGAATACTGTCGACTTCGTCCACGATGGCGAAGTTCAACTCGCGCTGCACGCACTGGGCCAGGTCTGTCACGACCAGATTGTCCCGGAGATAATCGAACCCATACTCATTGTTGGTGCCGTAGGTAATCTCGGCTCGATAGGCTTCAGGCCTCGTGCAGGGACGGAGAGACTGGAGCCGCTTATCGGAAGCGTCATAGACCGGATCGAAGAAAAATGAAGCGTCATGCTGAATGATGCCCACTGACAGTCCCAGCGCGTGATACAGCACACCCATCCACTGCGCATCACGCTTGGCGAGGTAGTCGTTCACGGTGATGAGATGCACGCCTTTTCCTTCGAGCGCATTCAGATACACCGGCAGCGTGGCCATCAGGGTTTTCCCCTCACCGGTCTTCATTTCAGCGATGCGCCCTCGGTGGAGAATCATGCCGCCGATCAACTGCACATCGAAATGGCGCATATTCAGCTTGCGGCGGGACATCTCACGACAGACCGCAAAGGCCTCGGGCAAGATGTCGTCCAGGGTTTCTCCGGCCCCCAGGCGCTTCTTGAACTCCTGAGTTTTGTCCGCCAGGGCCTGGTCGGAGAGGGGGGTCAGGCTGGGCTCCAGGCTCGTGATCCGCTCGACAACGGGGCGGATTGCCTTGATTTCACGATCGTTTTTGCTACCGAAGATCTGGTTAAGTAGTTGCGTGACCATTTATGTCGCTCCGAACAAACGGCTCTCTAAAGATCACGGCAGTATACAGCATCCTTTCGATGAATCCTACTCGACACTCCGGTGGTGTCACGACGGCTTGACAGGCGTTATCTTGGTCGCCTACTATTCGGCGGTTGTTGCATCTGTAGCATCTGTTGCATTGGTCGCAATAGATAATTGATTTCCGGTCTTTTTTTGAGAAGTGCTTCGATGGGTTACGCCTTCTGCAAGTTCCTTTCAATTGCGCTGGTATTCTGTATTCTCGCCGTCGGCGGTTTGGCCCAAGCTCAAGCAGCCGAACACGCCGGACATCATGCTCAGCATCAAGCGGCCACGCACGGGACGCTGCTCTGCTCGTGGCTGTGCGCCGCCGGTACGGTTCTCGATACCGCGGTCGTCCTCGTTCAGTCTGAGCGTAGCCCCGTTGCCGTTGTGTCGGGTTCTCATTCGATTCCCGCCTTCCGTGAACTGCCGAGGATTTCTCCAAGCCGAGCTCCACCGTCCTTGCCATCATAATAAGCGGTTTTTGGTCTCCTTCACTTAGAAGGCCAAAGATCGTGACCAATGCCGGGTTCCGTCGCTATGGTTTAGACGGAAGCTGACCGAGAACTTTCTACATACGGTGATGAGATGAATTGCGGAGGACCACGAACATGAATCAGACCAAGAACAGACTTCTCTTCGGGCTACTGCTTGCGGGTGTGATGTTAGTGATGAGCGGCGGTTTCGTCTGGGGGATGGGCTCGCGAGTTCCGACCGTCGGTATGCAGGCCGAAGATTTTCGCCTGACCGATCTGGCAGGCAAGGAACAGAGCCTCAGCCAGTATCGCGGGAAGATCGTGCTCGTGAACTTCTGGGCCACCTGGTGCAAGCCCTGTACAACTGAAATGCCGGCCATGCAAGCCGTGTATGACAAGCTGCGTGACCAGGGCTTCGTGGTCCTCGCCGTCAACGAATTGGAGGACGACGCCCAAGTTCGCGAGCACATCAAACAGTACGGCCATACATTCCCTGTCCTGATGGATCGCGACAACAAAGTCGCCAATCAATTCGGCGTGTTTGGATTACCCGTCAGTGTCTTCATCGATCAAGAAGGCCGCGTGGAGGAATATATCAAGGGCGGACTGTTGACTGAACAGAAGATCGAGGAAATCGTCGCGAGGATTCAGAAAAATGAGCCGATGAAGGCAGCGGCCCTTCGATGAAAGTCTTAAACCCAGGTGTTCAGACTGAAGGCTGAAGCGGGAAGAGGCGTTACGGATTATGCACAGTAGGATTCGGCAATGTGCAGTCGCGGGGTTTGCGCTCTGGCTTGTGGCGCTCAGCGGGATTGTTTACCCGCAGCTCACCGCCCACATGGGGCAACATGCGCATCACAACCAGGCGACTCACGCCACCGCGCTCTGTTCCTGGCTCTGCATCGCGGCCGATGCGGTCGAAAGCGCAGCGGTCGATCTCACACCCGTCCAATACATCACCTTCATTGAACAGGCCCCTCCTGTCACTACATTCCATCTTCCCCATGATCCGCAGCCGCCTTCGCGCGCACCGCCTCTCCTTGTAGTCTAACTATTCCCGTATTGTGTTCACCGGAGAGTCCTCTGATCGGAGTTCCTTCGCCTATTTGAAGGAATTGAGTGGAATACCCCGGAAGACGCACGACGACCAGATTACGGCCACTGTCCTGTGCCGGAGAAAGGGTGTTTCATGACCGCTCATGTCAGACGATTCATTATCAGCCTCGTGGCCTTGGGGTGGTTGTGGGCTTTGATCGCGCCGCCCGTTGAAGCCTCTTGCGGTTCTGTAAGCTGCTTCGTCGTGATCGGCTCCCAGCAGCAGGTGCCGCTGGCAGGTCTGCTTACGGTCAATGCCATCTATAATTACACCCCGATGGAAGCGCCTTCGGGACAAGGCGGCAGCATCCCCTTTGCCAATCAGGGCAATCAGACATTGACGCTCGCCAATCTGAACGTGAATCAAATCCGGACACTGATGCGAACCGCGATATTGGA
>JAKDNQ010000011.1 GCA_030456405.1 Nitrospira sp. | reverse complement strand
ACCAACATTGTCTGTGGCGTCTATGACGACCGTACCCTCGCGGCCCATTGGCGATTGGCGACGGACGTCAAGAAAACATCGGACGAGTACGGCATCCTGTTTTCCAATCTTCTCACTGCCGCGGGGATTCCCTCTCAACGCTTGTCCGGAGCCATCATCTCCAGCGTTGTGCCGGCACTGACCGAAACCGTCGAGAATATGCTCGACTATTATTTTCATCAGCGTCCCCTGATCGTCACCTCGGACACAGACACGGGGCTCACACTTCGCTATGCTAACCCAAAAGAAATCGGCAGCGACCGGCTGGTGAATGCGGCTGCCGCGTACCATAAATATCGCCGCGATCTCATCGTCGTTGATTTCGGCACCGCCACAACATTTTGTGCCATTACAGCAGCGGGCCATTATTTGGGAGGCGTCATCTCCCCTGGCCTCGGAATCTCAGCGGAGGCCCTGTTTACACGAGCCGCCAAACTGGCCAAAGTGGAACTGATCCGCCCTAAAACTGTGATCGGCGCCGATACAGCCAGTAGCATTCAGGCCGGCCTGCTATTTGGGTATGCAGGATTGGTCGATACCATCGTCCGCCGAATGGAGCAAGAACTCGGCCGCTCCACCTACGTCATCGGAACTGGAGGGCTCAGTTCTATCCTGGCAGCCGAAACCACATCCATTCAACAAATCGAACCGTTCCTGACGTTAGAAGGTCTTGAGCTTCTCTATCGGCGATCCCAAAGAACCGTGAAACGTTAGGCGTGAATCGTGGGTCAGCCTCGGAACTGCGGCACTTCAGCCTTCAGACCGCCCCCCGTCAGCTTTTTCTCACAAGTCTCGCCAGTCTCGCTCCTCGCGCTTGTCGCGTGCCTCCTACGCAAGTAATTAATTTTTCTGGCCCGGTTGACTTTGTGACCCCTGTGATTATCTCCAAACGAACAAAGGAGTCTTTCATGGCAGAGGAACCGCAGAACGCGAATATAATCGAGAACTTGGGAAATCCACCACCCAATAATTATTCCTCATCGGAGGAGACCGGAGATACGAACATGGTCGCCGAGCTTCAACTGGCTCTCGCAGCAAAGGCTGAAGAGGTGGCGGGCTCGAACGACAAATATCTTCGACTGGCCGCCGAGTTCGATAACTACAAACGTCTCGCTCAGCGGGACCAGCGCGACCAGATCCGATTCGGCAATGAGCACTTGCTCAAGGAACTGTTGCCGGTCGTCGACAATCTCGAGCGGGCCATCAAGTCCTCACGAGAGGGAGCGGGCAGCGACGTCCTGATCCAAGGTGTGGATCTCACCCTCAAGCAGTTGACGGGAGCCCTGGCGAGGTTTTACGTCGTACCGGTAGAGACGATCGGCCGACCGTTCGATCCTGCCACACATCAATCCGTCACCTCCGTCGCGTCTGAGACGATACCGAAGCAGCATGTAGTCGATGAGTTTCAGCGAGGCTATCTCCTGCACGACCGTATTTTGCGGGCGGCCATGGTGAGTGTATCGTCCGGGCGAGCCGACGGCGCACCGGGAACAGACAACACGATCAGTTCATCGTAACAATTTCAAAGACAGACCGAGTGAGGAAGGAGTAGACACATGGGCAAAGTAATCGGCATCGACCTTGGAACCACAAACTCCTGCGTTTCTATTATGAGCGGCGGCGAGCCGGTTGTGATCGCCAACGCAGAAGGAGCCCGCACGACACCGTCCGTCGTCGCCATCACAGAGAAGGGCGAGCGGCTCGTCGGACAAATTGCGAAGCGCCAGGCGATCACCAATCCGGAGAATACGATTTTTTCCGTGAAGCGCCTCATGGGCCGCAAGTTCCGCAGCCAGCAAGTCACCGACGCCGCCAAGCGGCTGCCCTATAAAATCTCCGAAGGGGACAACGGCGATGCCCATGTCGAATTGCGCGACAAGCGTTACAGTCCGCCGGAAATCTCCGCCATGATTTTGCAAAAGATGCGGCAGACAGCCGAGGATTATCTCGGCGAGAAAGTCACGGAAGCCGTCGTCACCGTCCCGGCTTATTTCGACGACAGCCAGCGTCAAGCCACCAAGGATGCGGGCCAGATCGCAGGCCTGAACGTCCTCCGGATCATCAATGAGCCAACCGCCGCGGCCCTTGCGTACGGCCTGGATAAAAAGAAAGATGAGCGGGTAGCCGTCTATGATTTGGGCGGCGGCACGTTCGACGTGTCCATCCTTGAGATCGGCGACGGCGTTTTTGAAGTGAAGTCGACTAACGGAGATACCTATCTTGGCGGCGACGACTTCGACCAGCGAGTCATGGATTGGTTGGTGGATGAGTTCAAGAAAGATCAAGGCATCGATCTTCGCAAGGACCGAATGGCCCTCCAACGCCTGAAAGAAGCCGCCGAACGCGCCAAGATCGAACTCTCTTCGTCTCAGGAAACCGAGATCAATCTGCCCTTCATCACCGCAGACGCCAATGGGCCGAAACACCTGGTCATGAAGTTGACCCGCGCGAAACTTGAGCAGTTGGTCGACGACTTGGTCAAACGATCGATCGAACCCTGCAAGAAGGCCCTTTCTGACGCCGGCGTCTCGGCAAGCGACATCAAGGAAGTCGTTCTTGTCGGCGGCATGACCCGCATGCCAAGAGTCATTCAGGCCGTGAAGGAATTCTTCGGAAAGGAACCGCACCGAGGCGTCAACCCGGACGAAGTGGTGGCGATCGGCGCCGCGATCCAAGGCGGTGTCCTCAAGGGCGAAGTGAAGGACGTGCTGCTCCTGGACGTGACGCCCCTCTCATTGGGTATCGAAACTCTCGGAGGTGTCTTCACGAAATTGATCGAGCGAAACACGACCGTCCCAACGAAAAAGAGCCAGGTGTTCTCGACGGCAGCCGACAATCAAACCGCCGTGACGATTCGAGTCTTCCAAGGTGAGCGCGAGATGGCTAACGATAACAAGCTCCTCGGCCAGTTCGATTTGGTCGGGATTCCCCCTGCGCCACGCGGAATGCCGCAAGTCGAAGTCACGTTCGACATCGACGCCAACGGCATCGTCCATGTCTCGGCCAAAGACTTGGCGACACAAAAGGAACAGTCCATCAAGATCACGGCGTCCAGCGGCTTAAGCAAGGAAGAAGTCGAAAAGCTTGTGAAGGATGCACAGGCCCATACTGACGAAGATAAAAAGCGTCGGAGGACCGCCGAAGCCAAAAACCAGGCCGATACGCTGATCTATCAGACGGAAAAGAACCTAAGCGAGCACGGCGACAAAATCGCCGCGGAGGATAAGACCAAGATCGAAGAAGCCGTGGCCGAGCTGAAGAAAGCGATGGAAGGAACGGACCCAACAGCCATCGAGTCGGCGACCCAAACATTGACAACTGCATCGCACAAATTGGCTGAGGAAATGTATAAGAAGGCTTCGGCATCGACAGCAGCCGGCAGCGGTACCGATACAACAAGCGGAAACGGGGCTGGAACCGGCGAGACTAAAACAGATGAAAAAGTCGTTGACGCAGAGTTCGAAGAAGTAGACAAAGACAAGAAGTAAGTTAGAATAGCGTCAGTGAGACCGAGCTTCACCGCAAGGGGCTCGGTCTTCCTGCACTTTCACCCAGAGAGACAGCGTCCGTGTCTAAACGTGATTATTACGAAACCTTGGGCGTCGAGCGAACCGCATCCGACGACGAACTCAAAAAGGCCTATCGGAAGATGGCCCGCCAACATCATCCCGACCTGCAGACGGGAGATGCCCAGAAGAAAACGTCGGAAGAAAAGTTCAAAGAAGTCAATGAAGCGTACGAGACCCTGAGCGATCAGGAAAGACGCCAACGCTACGACATGTTCGGCCACGCTGGAGCCCAGCAGGGTGGAGGTCAGGGCGGATTCGGCGGGGGTGGCTTCGGCGATGCCTTTAACGACATCTTCGAAGATTTTTTTGGTGGACAGCGAGGCGGAAGTCGGACAGAGCGCGGCAACGATCTTCAATATAATCTTGACCTGACTTTCGAGGAAGCCGTCTACGGGAAAGATGCCAAACTCAAAATCCCACGATGGGAAATGTGCGATGACTGCAAAGGGAGCGGGGCCAAAAACGCATCGTCGGTCAAGACCTGCCCGAGTTGTAAAGGGGCAGGACAGATGCGGTTCCAGCAAGGATTCTTCAGCATCACTCGTCCCTGCGGTCAATGCGAAGGGGCGGGGCGAATTGTCACAGAACCCTGCTCGGCCTGCCAAGGCCGTCAACGCACCTATCGAGAACGGACCATCGCCGTACACATCCCGGCCGGCATCGAGTCAGGCATGCGGCTACGCCTCTCAAATGAAGGGGAACATGGAGTCAATGGTGGCCCGCCAGGCGATCTCTATGTGGCGATTACCGTCAAACCGCACCCGGTCTTCCAGCGTCAAGGGCAGGATATCGTCTGTGACGTTCCGATTCAGTTTGTCACAGCCGTACTCGGAGGAAAGATTGAGGTCCCCACACTGAAAGGCACGACGGTCATCAAGATTCCTGCCGGCACACAACAGGACAAGACTCTCCGTATCAAAGGCCTGGGTGTTCCCAGTCTCAAAAGCCACAATACAGGCGACCAATTATTTGTCATCAAGATTCAGATCCCCACCAAACTCACCGCTCGCCAGAAAGAATTGCTCCAAGAGTTTGCCAAAGAAAGCGGCATGTCGATGGAAGAGGACAGCGACGGCTTCTTCGACAAAATGAAGACCTTCTTCGAATAGCGTCGGCGTTCGACAGCCGGGCAGCCTTATTATGTCTATGTTCTTTGTCGACCCTGACGCCATCACTCCCACTACGATCCGCGTAACCGGCGACCTGCTCCATCATCTTCGCGATAGTCTCCGCCTGCGCCAGGGTGACGTTCTCACCCTGACTGACGGGTGCGGAACCCGCTTTCGCGTGGAAGCGACCCACGTAACCTCACAGATTCTCGACACCCGTATCATCGATAGACAGACCGAGCCGGCGCGCAAGCCCTCACCGATCGTACTCGGACAGTCGTTGATCAAAGGCGACAAGATGGACTGGGTCATTCAGAAGGCCACAGAACTCGGAGTTGCTGCCATTGCGCCCATTCACAGCACACATAGTGTCATCAAACCCAACCCGGAACGTCTGGGACATCAGCGCTCCAGATGGGAACGTATTGCGCGGGATGCGGCGCAACAATCGGAACGATGGACCATTCCAACCATCGCAGATCCGATAGACCTTGCAGGGATTTGCAGACAATATGCCTCAGCACCTCTGAAGAGCATACTCGTGGAACGCACCAGCGGTCCTTCGCTCGCCACCGTCCCGTTACCGCTAGACTGTCAATATCCAATTGTCTTGTTGATAGGACCGGAAGGGGGATGGGCATCCGAAGAGCAGCGCCTTGCACAGGAGCAAGGTTTCCTCCCGCTCGCTCTCGGGCCACGAATCTTGCGGGCCGAGACCGCCGCGATCGCCGCCCTCAGCATTCTCCAATCAAGGCTCGATGAAATGGGGAAGGATTGAACGTCCCACTCCTTCGTCGATCGATATCACAATATCGAGACTTCCAAACTTTGCACTCGAAATCTCGGACCACTCTTTACAGATTTCAACCGTCTGTTGAGGTGCTTCGCTACAAGATCGGTGCTGTCGCTGAAAGTACGCCCTTTTCTCCGCGGCTGGGCGTGATCGGCGGCGTGTGGGGATCGCACAATCATTCTCCATCCCCGCGTGCCCTTCTTCGGCTTCGAGGCGTCAAGTCGAGCAACGACCCCGGTGGTGCTCGCCTAGAATTCTGAGTCCAGCCTGGCGCCTTTATTCTTACCTGACTGAACTTTCCTTGGACTCCCAATCTCAAGCGGTATACACTTGTGTCTCAGAACACAATGAGCGAGGACACTCAATGGAAAATACCTTAGGCTAAGACTGTCCTTGACACCAATATCCTTGTTACTGTAAGCGGTAAGCGAACATACGATGAACAGCGCATGAGGCACTGATGACGACCGAGACCGGCCATCTTAAACTCACGTATGAAGACTACCGACTTATTCCTGATGACGGGAAACGTCATGAATTGATCGAGGGAGAACATTGCATGTCCCCTTCGCCGAACATCAAACATCAACGTATTTCAGGAAGACTGTTCGCTGCGCTGTATAACTTTCTCCAGCAACATCCTTTGGGAGAAGTTTTCGATGCGCCTTGCGATGTCGTCCTGTCTGATTTTGACGTGGTTCAACCCGATCTGATTGTTGTCGCCCACGCGCAACGGTCGATCATTACAGATGCGAACATTCGTGGCGTCCCGACGCTGCTCGTTGAAATCCTTTCCGAAGGAAATCGAAAACTGGACGAGACGATTAAACGGCAGCGCTATGCGCATTATGGCGTTCCCGAATATTGGATCGTCGACCCAGAACTCGATCTCGTCAAAATCTACCGATTCACCGCTGACCGCTATGGCCAGGCGACCATCCTGACCCGTGAGACCCAAGACATCCTCAGCACACCGCTTCTGCCAGGCCTGAGCGTGCCCCTGGTCACGCTGTTCAAGTAAGCAACTCACCACTAAGCCCACCCCTATTTAATCCGCATGATTCATACATGTTTCTGCTTAAATCACCCATCCGCTGTTTCGACGGAGCTTCGTCTGGCAGGCGGTCAGCACACGGAGTCGGCTCGATCGGGAAGGCGGACTGCGTTGCACGCCTCAGCATTCTCCAATCAAGACTCGACGAGCAACTGCACGGCTAGAAGGACCAGGATGCTGAAAAAGGCCGTCCAGCAAGGCCGCAGACGATGAAGGCACCGGAGGCGTAGCCTCTTGGCTACGTTGAGGATGCTTTCGAGGCGAGAACGATGCTAGGTGAAAGGCGCGTCTCGGCGCGCCAGGGTTGGGCGGGTGAGAACAGAGGATTTTTCAGCATCCTACCCAGCCGTCAGCGGCCAACGGCCATATGAACAATCGTGCCATTTTCTCCACTGGCCCAGCCCTGTGTCTTATCAGGAAACGACAGACCGAATAACGAGACTTTTGCAATCGCACCCTGTTCTGTCCAGGTAAAACCACCATCGGTCGTCTGATAGACCATGCCCCGCTCTCCCACGATCCACCCGGTCTGAGGGTCGGTAAAGCGCACGCGTAATAGATCGGTCAACTTCGTACAGGTGCGGGCACAGGGCAGCGTACGATCGATCCATTGCACACCACCGGTGGTCGTATGAAATATGGCGCCGGCGTTTCCAACTGCCCAACCAGTCGATATGTCCGTGAAATACACATCGAACAGTGTGGCAGCTCCCTGCGTCTCTTGCGGGACCCACGTGATCCCGCCATCGTCCGTCATCAACACAGTCCCCACTGCCCCAACGGCCGTTCCGTGATGCGCGGTGAGAAATTGTACGCCATAGAGCGCCGCGCTGGTCCTGCTCGCTTGATCAAGCCAATGGGTCCCGCCATCCTTTGTATGAAGAATGGTTCCGTTGCCTCCGACCACCCACCCCTCGCCGGGCGACACAAATGAGAGACCATAGAACGGTACTTGTGTGTCGACGAGTTGCTGCTGCCAGGTATTTCCCCCGTCGTGGCTCTGGAGAATCGTCCCGTTTGATCCAACGACCCAGCCCTGCTTCTCATCGATAAAGTAGACAGCTGACAGGCTGGCCGTGGTGCCACTGGCAACCTTCTTCCACTTCTTTCCGCCATCGACCGTCTTCAGAATGGCGCCGCCAGACCCGACCGCCCAACCCTGCTCCGGCTTATGAAAATAGAGTCCCATCAGAAGGGCTTCCGTATGGCTTACTTGAGGGGTGACTGTCAGAAGAGAGTCGGCCGGCCATGAGGTAGACTCACACAACAAAGACATCAGCATCACGAGCACAAGGCATCCAGCGCGAAACAGAGAGAGCCCACGCCATAATCCAAGCAATCTGTATCTCACTGGTTCGTGTCAGCGTCCGGGCGGGTTTTGTTGAAGTAGCTAGGATCCGGCATGCCCTTCGCCTCAATGGTAAAGGTCCCCGCTTCCAATGTCAGCCACTTTTTCGGTGTACAACAGGTTCCATCCGGCTGCACATCCCAGGAACCACGCCGCACAACCAAGGGACCAGTGGCCAGCTCATTGAAAAACTCATTGCGCTTCCCCAGACCGTACAGATGACGGTGAGGGACTCGCACGACGATCTCCGTATCCGTCCAAGACATTACTTGCGCCGCGACGTTGCTGAACAGCACTTCCGTGCGGGAGACATTTTCGCTCAGCTCGATATCCTCGCGTCGCTTGTAGGCCCCCTGGTTGAGACCGATGTAGGCATGCTCGGCTGTCTTTAAGAAAGAGCCGAACCCCGTCCCTTTAATGCTAATCAGTTCATCGAGTCCTCCCGATTGCGGGCTGTAGGAATCGATCTGCGGCGTCACCAATGTAAAACCCCCCGCCTCAGTCTTGAGCGTGTCCTTCGTCGCGCAACACGTGCCGTCAGGATTGGGTTTCGTTGCCCCTCGATACACCACGACCGGCCCGCTCTTTGCGCTAAACGGCACCCATACATCGATGCGATCGTCTTGCCAGCGATAGATGATGGCGCGGACCCCGCCAATATCGACTCGATTTTCTCCCGTATTGAAATCGATAAACGCGTAGGGGGACGCTCCACTTTCCGAATAGAATCCAAAATGTTCACCGCTGATTCTGAGCAGCGTACCGATTGGGGCAGCCGGTGGCGTCAAGGCGGTCACTTTTGGCACGTGAACCGTAAAGGTCCCAACCGTACGATCTCGTCCCTGCATGCTCAGCACGGTAGGTCCAGTCTCCGCATCCATAGGGACATGGACGACAATAGCGCTGTCGGACCACTGAGCGATGGTGGCGAGGCGCCCGCCGAACGTCACCTTGTCACCAACTCCCTTCCCGGCGCCGAAACCTTGGCCGAAGAAGACCACCTTTGTGCCGACCGGTCCGCTCACAGGATCGACGCGAATACTCGGGGTCAACTTCAGCGGAACAGCATTGCTCACCTTGTACTGGACCGGAGCGCAACAGGAACCATCCGGCAAGGGGTCCGACGAAGCCAATCGAACCACCACATCGCCTGATGCGGCGTTCGCAGGAACCTCGACTTCAATGATGTTGTCTTTCCAACGACGTGGTCTGATCACCACGCTCCCGATCATCACATCGTTGACTCCGAACATCGTATTGGGATCACGCGGACCCGCCGTGACGCCGAAGTTCGCACCGGTAATCTGCAGGGTGTGGCCTGGCTCAATTTCTGCCGGCGTGACAGCCGTAATCGTCGGCTGCACCACTGTCAACGTCCCGGCAGCCATCTTCTTTTTTCCGGCCATGACTTCAACGGGGCCGGATTGAGCCTGAAAAGGGACTTTCACCTCAATCAGATCAGGCTCCCATCGCTGAATCAACGCAGGAAATCCACCCACAGTCACACGATTGACATGCACCGATTGAAACGCGCCGAACCCTTTGCCGCCGATCGACACAGTGGCGCCTGGAACCGCTGTTGATGGGTGTAGCTCAATCGCGGAAGGGGTCGCCGCGCCCACGGCAACGATCAGGCAGGCACACAATGTCAACGTACCCACGCCGGTTACGAATGCTTTCATGAATAGATCCCTGTCAGGCAAGAATACGATACAGATTCCCTACGCGTGGGATGAAAATTTCACACGATCGAGGTAGAAAAACGCGGATCCCATGAAAAACAGAGAGCCGACTGAACTATAACAAGGGGGTTTTTAGAGAGTCAATCCAGCGAGCCAGGTTAGATCGAGCATGTGTGTGGCTTCTTGATTGGAGAATAGACAGGAAAGAAATTCTCTGGTTTCTGACAGGCATTCCCATGTTAGAATTGGACTGTTCGCTTCCGAGCATCTCGCATCACGTGTGAAGATGGATGGGGCAGGGCAGCCACCTGGCATTTTTTAGCGAGGGAAGCGGGCAATGGTGAAAAATCGAGAAGAAATCCTCAAGCTCATTGAAGAGAATCAGGCGGCGCTGAGAAAGCTGGGGGTGCGTCGACTAGGCCTGTTCGGATCTTATGCACGGGGCGAGGCCACTGCGGGGAGCGACCTCGATTTTGTCGTTGAGTTCTCAGATAAGTCCTTCGACGCTTACATGGACCTCAAGAGCTTTCTGGAAGACCTGTTCCGGTCCCGCGTGGACCTGGTCACCGTAAGCTCGATCAAGCCGCGACTCCTGCCGATCATTCAACGAGAAACCGTCTATGCCTCGGGATTCTAGGGTCTACCTGGAGGACATTCTCGATGCCACTCGAAAGATCACGTCATATACCGGCAGCCTCTCCAAAGCCGCATTTCTTGGGGACGAGAAAACGATTGACGCGGTCGTCCGAAATCTTGAAGTCATCGGTGAAGCCGTCAAGAAACTCCCTGAAGATATTCGCGCGCAGCATTCCTCAGTGGAATGGAAGAAAATAGCCGGTCTTCGGGATATTCTGATCCATGAATACTTCGGTCTTGATGCGGAGATTGTATGGGACATCGTGCGGAATAAAGTGCCTGCTCTCGATCGAGAGGTTCGAACGATGCTGAACCAATAAGAATGCTTCGTCCTCGTGCGATGAAGTCACTCAGAACTCTTCTTCGCGCCCCCAATCACCCCTGCTTCTCGCCCCGGAGTTCGCCCGCTCCACTCTTTGGCCTCGCGCGCCACGCTGACAAGGGTTCAGGGTCATTGAAGCCGAACGATATTCCATTACGCCACGCGCTGGACCAACTCTTGAGCGGGTGGGAGAAGGTCGTTGTGAAGAACGGGCTCTTCTCGCTGGTATTCTCCCAGATCGTTGCCTTGATGCTGCCGCATGAAGCTGGTTCTCGGGTTTGGTGTTGCGAGGAGCCTGTCCAATATTGATCGTTCTACTGCGGCGAATGATCTTTGACAATCTGCGTCAATACACGATGCCACGGTGTGAGAAGTCGGCCAATGAGGGTGCTGTACAGACGAGAAGAGGTCGAACGGCAGAAGAAATTGTGAATTGCATGAGAAAGAGGTGAGATCAGCGGGATGAAATCGACTCGTGAGAGGGGAATAACAGGAGGCGAGTTGAATGAAAATGCTCTACCGGACAAGAGGACGGGGCATGGCGCAAAAAATCGATGCCGACTTGCTGGCCTGCTTTTTGGGGTGAGATTAAGTGCGCACTAGTCAGTGCTATCGTGCCAATGTGTGAATGCAAGACGCGACTCCTCTGTTTTTAAACAACTGCCAAGTCGAACCCAAATATTTTATTGGACAAGCGGTGGCACAAGTTGGGGCCGGTTTCCTCACGGAGGCAACCTCAGTCGTTATTGTCCGCAAGTTAAAATCTACGGTCGTTTTCTGCAGAAATCCTACTTTCCTCTACTGAGATTTAGAAAGGATTGTAGAGCTTAGTCTCTCCCAGCATTTGCCTTTAATAGCTCGTTTTGAGTGGTACGCAGCGATTTTATCTGCGCAGGGCCAATCTTGCCGCAATTAGGACAAAGGCCTTCAGGGCCACCACCAAGCGTTCCCTCTTCTGTAATTATTTCTTTCTCTTCCCCAAATAATCTTGCTTTCATCTTCGCCCACCATCCAACATCAAGACTGATCATGGCATAAGGATCGTGTTCTGGGAGAACACCCACGGTTGCTTTCGCACCTGCTGATGCCTGAGCCTCAACGCCTGGCATAATTTCCACAGTTTTCTCAAACTCAACTTTAGCCGTTACGCTCGCGGTGTCGTCAACGCTCGCTGAGACTAGTCCCGCAGACACGGTTATCTTTTTCAACCGTCCACTTGGGTCAGTCGTGGCCTCCAACGGCCCGGTGGTAATTTCGACCTTGTCCTGCGCCTTGGTGATTTTCACTGAGCCTGCACCCACCGTGAATTTATCACGAGACACCTCCACACTCACATCGCCTTTCTTGAGTTCAACACCCTTTGGAGAAACCGTTACATTAGCACTACCATGTCTTGCGGTAAGCGCTCCTTTCCGGGGGGCATGTCCGGTTGGATCGACAAACTTTAGCGGGTTGTTATAAACATAGCTATATCGGTTCAAAGCTTGTGCATTCTTTCCGGGAATGATGGAGTCAGGTTGGGTGAATCTTCCCGAGGCAGGGTCATAATAGCGAGCGCCAAAATTATAGTAGCCCGCGCCATCCAGTTCTTTCCCTGTGAACTGTCGAGCTCCGCTCTCGCTGCTTGTTGGAGCAGCCAGATACCCTCCATAGGGGAGGTAGTAACTCCGCGCTGGCGTAATCTCGGTGCCTGAGGCATCAGACATGAGATTTGTTCCACCCAGATGATCTGTGTGGTACCAAAACACTTCGGTGGGCTGAGAGCCCGTCCGCCGAGCGAGAAGATTGCCATTGGTTGAATACATCAATTCTGTGCCATTCGGAATTTCGCGGAAAATGGGGTACGGTTCGATTGCGGTTTTTCCAAGTTCCGTTTTGGCCACACGAGTTCCATTGCCATCGTAGCTATATTGATGTTCACCGTTTCTTTCCGTCAGTTTCCCAAGCTTCCCACGGGCCAAATAATACAGATTTCTGATGCTATTGTTCGCGATGTCGCTGCTTGTTACCAGTCTTCCTGCTTCGTCGTAACAATAGGTGTCAACAACCTGATTCCTTGTTCGGCGCGTGATCGCGTGAGGAAGGCTGGTTGATCCTGCACCACAGCCAACTGCACTGATCGACCGTCCATACTCCTGCGAGGCCCCTTCCTTGAGGGTCAGATTACCGATGCGGTCATAGCCATACGTAAACGTAGAGTTCTGCCCAGCCAGAGTAAACGCTGCGCTTCTTATTCTGTTCAAGTCATCATATATATAGGCTGATTGGTACTGTTGGATTGGATCCTGGATCGACTCAAGATTGCCAACCTTATCCCAATTGTAGACGCGCTGACTCAGGGTGGCGGTCGAACCTTGAATGCTTTGTTGCTTTACGAGATCTGCGCCAAAACCACCACTTCGGGTCGGTCCGTCATCATACCAATACAAAGTCACTACGCCGTTCCCAAAACGCTGGGACGCGATGCGTCCGGTGATTGTGGCATCCACGGAATCGAGATAGACCTGACGTCCGCGCATCCTCGAGCCAGTGAACGTTCCATACCCCGTCAGTCCGATTTGCAAGCCCGAATGGTCATAGCGAGTGACGACGACTTCGCCGTCCGGATATTCGCGAGATCCTTCTCGAACGAGGGTATCATCTGCATATCGTGCCAGAAATTCCTCCGACGCGTTCTGGCCACGAACGCGCTTCCAGGTACTGACAACTTCCCCTCGCACATCATAGGCGCGACGTTCTCTCGCGATCTGTGTTCCAACCGGCAGCTCGTTGCGGAGATCAACTTCCCGGCTCAACACTTGCGTGTACCAGGAAGCCGGCCGACTTGATGCAGCAATCTCGAATTCTCGTTTGGCATAGTTGGAGACGCGAAGCTCGTCAATCATCCCATTGAAAGGTCCCCCTTTCGGAACTGTCCCAGCACGAACAGGTTCAGCATTGTCAATCGTGCCTTCTGAACAAACCGCATCACCAACTTTGTTGCTGCCGGCTAAATCGAGTGTGCTAATCTCTATCGCACACATGTCGGGAGGAGGTTGGTCGACGCACTCCGGGACAGTCCCAGACTCGAGAGGAGAACAGGTTCGGTGCGCAGGAATGCCGTCAATAAACACTCTCAACCGTTGCCCATCATAGGTGGCCGCGATGTGATGCCATGTGTCATCGTTGACCTGTTCAAACGTGACGAACACCGGATGAGACGAAATGGTTCCGGCAGGCCCCATGATTGAAGTGCGGACCTCCCAACGTAATCGTCCTGTGTCTGGCTCTAACCCGAGTTTCCAACCTGGTCCTACGTTGTTGGCCGACCATTTTCCTATCAAATCCACGGGGCCTTGGGCTCGATTGATGGTCTTCAGCCACAACTCTGCAGTGATGGCATCACCAAAAAACAGCGTTGCACTGTGAGGTATCGTTACGTCTCCTCCATTGAGCCGGAACGTAGCCCCCTGAACACCCGGCACGATATGTCCTCCGTTCAGAGTCGCGTGATTATTCGCCTTTGACGCATCTTGTCCTCGCCGACCAGGTTCACTGAATCGAATGTCAACGAGGTTGCCTTTGGGAGGCCCAGGCAATAGTGGACGAAGCGCTTCTTGGAGGACACGCTGGGGAGCGAACCCGACGGAGTAGATTCGCACCTCGTCAATAGATAACGCATCGTTCGCATTGATGTCGCCGATCTGAGATGGCCCGACTGCTGTCAGAGCACCGGTCACTGCGTCTTGTCCCTCCACCGCCCCGTTGATCATGCAACGGAACGTAGACATATCGTAACTTAAGGCGATGTGCGTCCAAGCATCCGTTAGTAAGGCACTTGTGCTCGAGACAATTTTGGCATTTCCTCCCGCGATTACGCCGCAATCAAGTCGCCCATCGGGCCGTAAGCTAATCGAGAAAAGGCCACTTGTTCCCAGGATCCGGCGAGGTAAATTAGCTGGATACGATTCCGGTCGCACCCATGCCTCAATAGTCAGACCATTTAGCGGTGTCATCTTCAGGTCGAACGGGATCTCCTGGTTTCTTAGCGTAATCCCCTTGCCTGATACACCCATCACGTTTTCCACATTTGCAGGAAGGCTCGTCGATTCCACAGATTGCACAGGGGATCGGTCTGAAATCCGACCAGGAACATCAAAAGTCAGATCAGTGATTAGTGCGGGGTCAGACGTCGTATGGGCCGACTCTGCTGAGTCATATTCGCGCCAGACCTTTTCTTCGACCTCTTCTCCCGCCTGCGTGCCGGAGGGGGCAAGACTGCTTCCTGCTACTCGGATATGGTCCAACATCCAAAACACTCTTGCGTCGGCCGGAACTTTGATTACGGATTTGTAGTCGAAGACGATCTGTATGTCCCTTCCAGAAAATGCCTCTGGCAGCGCCACGGAGATAGTCTCTTCGGGGTGTGGATTTCTCCCATTGTCCATGCTGGCCAGGGATCTGAGTCGAGAGGCAGGGATGAGCAAGTGAATCGTATCAGGATTCTTAGGATCTCGATACCCGACTTCCATGTGATCGACTGCGCAGGCATTCTGCGGTTCGGACGCACACCGGCTCATCCATCGATGCCGAAAACTCAATGAAAATGGGCCTTGCGGCGCCAACGGAATTGATAACTCGAGCCGTGCTGTTTGTAACTCATCTCGGCCGTTCGGTGGCTCCAGAACAACGCGCTTCTCCCCCGTCTTCGGGCGCGTGGTAATCGCGGTGCCTCCCTTCGGAACAAACGTCTCGCCACTTGGCAGAAACAATGGCACTGTCCTGACCCGCTTGCGATTGGGGTCAAATAGCGCGGCCCCGACCATCGCCTTGCTATCTTGGGAAATCTGATCATATTCATACCGAATTTCCGAGGTTCCTTCTTTGATAATCGTGCGGAAAATGACTCGCTCTTCGGAGGGCACGCGTAATTTGCCGGACCACTGGATAACAAGTTCCCGATTCGGCGCCGTACCCCTCACCGCCGAACGTAACCCACCCTGTTCCAATACCAAATCATCATAGTAGGGATACAGTGCCGATTCTGTGGTTTTCCCAGGAAACATGCCTTCGGTAGCCGGGCCAATATCATTCACACCACCGCTGTCGAGCCGGACCTTTCCGTTCGTATTGACATACATTCGGCTGCCCATCGGAAAATGCCCGGTACGGTCCAAAGGTTGTAACGGACCCCTGTCAACCCGTTCCTGCTTCCAGATTGTTTGTGGTAAGAGTGTTATGTCGAACGGTAGCGTGAGCTCCGCTACTCCATTGTCGAGATCTCCGCTATTGAGTGGGAGATTTGTCAACTCAGGCTGACACGGTGGGCGTGGCCCTACTGGGGGAAAGCATGGGTTTTGACCCGGAGTGAATTCAGAATCCCCGAATTCCACAATTTCAAAAAAAAGGACTTTGAGGGGTGGGAGATTGCAGGGACGAGTCTGGAATAAGCATGGATCGATCTCGAAGATATTGCCAGACTTGGGCCGAGCATATTCGCTATAAGTCAGACGTCGGAGGGGGTCATATGAATGTCGTGCGATATCTCCCGTTGCCACGACTTGTTTCGTGAGGAGACCTCGCTTGTCATACGAAAACTTGGTTTCTCCCAAGTCAGGGTCTGTGGTCTGAATGACTCGCCCCAACGCATCGTACTGCGAATTCGATGCATTATTCTGATGATCAGTGGTCTGCACCAGCCGCTTTAGGCGGTCATAGGTCCTACGCACTGTCGCATAAGGAATCGGGCTACTGCGCTCATATTCTTCAGCCACTGTCGGCAACCCGCGCACATCGATTCGGTTGACCGAAGGGACTCCTCGTGCATCAACCGTTCGAACTACACCGGGCATCGGGTATTCAAACCGTGTGACATGGCCTTTGGCGGTTAGTGGAACCTGTGCGTCACAGAGGGGTTGGCCTCCTGCTCCAAGAGTCGAGGGATCATTCGTACATCGTGGGACTCCTGGGCCATAGGTACGAATGATTCGACTACGCTCATCGTAGGCTGTCTGAACAGTCGCGACATTGCTACGTAGCGGATCTCCTCGCAAACGACTTGAGTCGCACCACGACCCCGCTATAGGACAAGGATCGGTCGTTCCGGACCCTGTCGTCGGAAGTTGTCGAATCTTGTACGCGCGAATCACCCGCCCTTGGATGTCAAAGTCTTCCGTGCCAGCGACTGTCCAAATGGGTTTTCCCTTTTGAATTGTTTTTTGAATTGTTTGCGCCTGCACCTGTCCATCACTAAAAGCATAGGTCACACGATAGGCACCTATCGCTCCATCACCGGCGGTCTCCGAGGCATTCGGATCGGCACACGATACAAAATCCCCTTGGGATGTTTTGCATCGATCCAGTTGGTCATCCCAGGTATACGTCGTAACACGCGGCGGACTGGTCAGTTCCACAGCACTTGGATCACTACAGACAACTGGTCTGCCTGGCCCGACTTGACACTGTGCGTCGAGGTACTCGAGACGTTCCGCAGGACGGTCTTTTCTATCGAGCGGAAGTATTTTGATAACTGGCCTTCCCCATTCATCGTAACCAACCTTGGTCGTTGCTCCATTTACATCCACCGTTTCAGCCAGTTGCCCAAACCGACCCGTTAAATTGAACCTGCCGTAAGGACCGTTCGGTGTCTGAGAGGAAAAGGCATCCACAAGGTAGTAGTGATTCACTGTTGTGTGGCCTAAGGCATTTTCGCTCGATAGGGCAAACGAGCACGTGGAATCCCAGTTTGTACGCGTTTCGAATCCTACCGGATCAATCACCTTCGTAGGTCTGCCTGGGCAGTCGGTATTCTCATAGCGTGTTTGCGTCACGACCGTGGGATCGGGTTTCCCGGGGACATCCGAGGAACCATCGTAGACGGCAGTCCGCGTGGGATTGCCGAGCGAAACCCGGTCTGCGGGAAGATTATCGTAGGCATACTGTGCGAAGTCGAGGTAGTTTCCACTCGTGACCCCATCTGGACCTAGTATTCTATGGGCCTGGCTCGCAACCGCACCCAGTATCTTTCGACTACCGACCGGCGTGGCGTATGTGATTTATGTGAAGACATCATCGGCTGAATTGGCAAGATCATGTCGTTCCATGACCCGTATCGGTTGCCCAAAGTCTTCCTTCGTATCGTCCAGCTGGTACTCAGTTTCTGTATCAGTGACGCGAGGTCCATATGGCCAGACCTCAGGATAGATTCGCAGTTCCCCAATCGCACCCCCGTAGCATTCAGCCAATACGGCTCTGTTTTGAGAGCATCCAATGACCAGATCACCATTGGCGATGAGCGAACCGGCGATTGCCCCGCTTCCAACCTCAACGCCATTGAAGAACAGTTTCGCATTCCCAGAGCCAAAGGTCGCCACTACATGCGTCCATCTTCCAGGAGTCAGCTTATCAGTTGAGAGAAGCCTGCTGCCTGCCACGTCAAGTTGTACCCGATCCTGTCCATTCGCCTGTGCCACCGCAAGACGGTACGCCCCTGGTTGTTGAACAACTGTGCCATCAACAATACCGCCTGCAGGCCGGATCCAAGTTTCAATTGTCGCCGCAGGCACTGGCTGACTTGTTGCAGCATTCGGTATGTGGGGTGATAGGTACTGAAGCGCTGTGACGGTCGCGGTATTGAAACCAGCAGCGCCGCCCGTGGCCGCAAGCGGAAAGACGGCCGGCAACGTCGTGCTGACTAACCGCCTGTTCGTTGCTCGATCCAGGAAAGGATCACGTCCATCAAAACCCACATTGAAGATTGCGCCAGCAGTCAGTCCTTCAGGATACTCAACGGATAGTCGGCGGGTCGGGCCCGAAAATATTGCCCGGATCTCTCTCGAAATTTCCGACGTAGTCGGATGATC
This sequence comes from Nitrospira sp., assembly GCA_030456405.1. Next base: position 4,719 of record JAKDNQ010000011.1, on the reverse strand, counting down.
CACTGGACTTATGAGCGTCTCATAAACCGGCGCCCCCGTACCTCGAATTGTCTGTATCTGGTGGGTCAGGCTATGTACTCCGTCCGATCGCTGTGCATTCCGCTGAGCGGTCATAACACTCGCCTGGACGGGAGCACCCGTCCCTGAATCAAGAACTTCTGTGTTCCGCACTGCAAATCCTGCGGGCCATCGCTTTTCACTATCAAAATATGGCGAGCGATATTCGTAACCCAACCTGGTTCGTTGCTCTTCGCGTCCCATCAGTCGTTCAGTGGTGACCGATCGAACAAGAGGACCGGAGATTCCAGCCAACGCATGATGCCCGTACTGGGGAGGCTGGCCATTGGGGGTTGCCTGCTCCCACTGGAAATAGCTGGCAGGCTTGTATTCGATCAGGATGCGTTGACCTTCAATCGGATAGCGATCCTCGATGAGATAGTCTTGGGGACCCGTACTCGATCTGCGCCACACCAGTAGTCCATCATGTTCCGTGCCTGTGGCAGCAGTGAACGTGACACGAATTGCCATTTCGCTAGTTCCATCTCCATTGATATCGAGTAATGCCGCCTGCGTGTCAGTTCGATCTCGAACGCTTGTCAAGCTTGCGTCGGTATGGGTTGTTCGAACGGCAGGATAGGGCACATTAAGTCCCATTACAATATTCGACACTGGCCGAATATCCGAGCGATTTGTTTGTGGGCTGGCGATACGCCTGCTTGCTGTAGCTTCGAAGCCATTTCCTGTGTTCAGGAAGATAGACCAGGTACGACTGGTAGCGTCCGGGTTCCACACATCCGTCCCTTCGCCAGCCATCACAATATCGGGGCGACCATCATTGTTAAAATCCATGAGACTGACATAAGAATGACTTAGCGTGTCCACGATTTGCTGATTGGAAGTTGGAAGCCGTAGTATGCGGTCTACGTTTAACGGCAGAGTAAGGAAACCCCTAGCCTTGACATCATCTGGGGGAACAGGAACCTCCATACATGTCGCGGGTAGTAGGAATGCTGTACCCTCAGTCATCGAGCTCGACCCACGTCCCCAGAAAACCTCCCATTTCCCGTCTGGGCAAGTTTTTTCTCGATCACTTGTTACGACATAGTCTGGCAAGGCATCTCCATTAAGATCAATAAAACCTCGCGTTTGGACAGCAATGCCCTGTGCTGGTTGGCCAATAAGGCTTCCATCCAGTTCAGAAAACCCCCGAGCGATAATATTTAGCCTTGACCTATAGCCTAATTGCCGAACCGTTCGCTCGAGCATTCTTATTGAAGTGTTAGCCGCTCTTGCAGCCTCTAGGTGGAGATCTACTTGAAACTGATATGTGGCTAACGTGAGGAGACTAACACCTACCGCGGTCTTCAGATATGACGCCAAGGCTCGTGCTTCGTCGACATGAAATCGCTCCGCTGGTATTGCGTCAGTCGTTGAGCTCATAAAGGCACTTGCGGCTGCAACGGCTTCATCAGCGTTGGCAGCCATCGAAAGGAGCCCGGCGGCAAACCCTGTGCAGGATACGATCACTACGGGCCCATTGGTAGGAGTAATCGGTGTCTTACATAGACTTGCAGTGATTTCGAGCGCAGCCGCGGTTACGTTCGCCTTCGCAATAACATCTTGGAGAGCATCGAGATCCGGCAGACTAGTTCTATAGTCGAAGCCCTTGTTGATTTCGACTGGATCAGAAAATCCTTCTGGAGAATTGAAGGAGGTCACGAGGCTACCACTCGGAATTCCTGGCAGCAAAGTTCCACTGTTGTACATGACATAGTCAGGCAAGCCATCTGCGTTGATGTCCATAAGTTGAGCACGAGTCTCCGATCGATTTCTGGACGTTGTAGATAGTAAAGTGAGGTCATAGTTAATCTTGAAATTCGAAGAGATAAAATCCCCAATATTTCCTTGGCCTGCGACAACCATACCCAATCCTTCAAGAACACCCGTAATGCTTGGAGAACCAGCGTAAGTAGCGGTTCCTGTATATGAACGTGGTGAAAATGATTGAGTAATGAGTCCGGGGATTGCCATAGCCAATGGGGCAGGATTCCATGTTGCTAAGGAAGCCACTCCAGCCGAAGCCAGACTCCCGATCGGTAGTGTGAAGCCAAACCCTTCAGGAGAACCTGTTGATATCTGAAAATCAAGAGGGAGCCCGACCGGCCCCTTTGGCCCTTTGAAGCGTCTTAATGGCGCAAGGAGACTCGAGCCATTGGGCGAATCTTTCACAGAAGAGATATGCCAATCTCGATCCACCATACCTCTCGCATCTTTAGGAGGTTGAGGTGTGCGAGCACGGCCAATGCAGGATAATTCAAACCTCTCAATCCACCCCGGACTCGCTATGAATTCAGGTACTCCATCACCATTAAGATCCAACCAACTTGATAGTGTCGAGGAAATCGAATGACTAGGATGATACGCATCGCGAAGGGCACTGGCGAGTTCAGGCACAGTCACAGTGTACCTTTCGAGATTAAATGGATTTGCATTCGCAATAGAATCACCTATAGAAGCCTGTGAGCCGCCAAATGTTCCATCAGGCAGCACCGGCCACAACCGTGAGTCTTGGCCAAAGGCTGGTGGACACTGGGGAGCCACCTTCCTAATTTCAGGTCCGCTTACACTTGTCGGCAAACCCGTTCTTGCCATGCCACGGCCTTCGCCCCAAATCCATGCAGAGTGCCCCCTCAAAGCCGGCGTTGAAGGTGCATATAACTTCTCCAAATGATCACCTAGTGTAGTTGGATCGGTTGGTAGTGAATGCGTGCTCACTTGCAGATCCGTCGCAACAAACTTTCCCTCGACAATTCCTTCACTAATTCGGATCAATTGCTGGGGAGGACGATTGCCTGGGCTTCCATTAGTCTCAAAAGTGCCCCAATTGACCCCATGCCCCTTCTCACGTCCCCATTGAAAATCCAGCAGTCCATCACCATTGATATCAAGCCATCCCCACTGTTCCGTTGTTGAATGCGTGGTAGGTGCGTTATCGTCTATTTGATCTTCGCCGAGCTGGAAGATGCCATTTGGATTGTTAAAGATAGCCGGTCGACGAATAGGACGACTTATTGCTCCCACTAGTGAGGCAGGATAGGTTCCTAGTGCTCCTAGATCGACTAGATTGGGGGCGGAAAATTGAGGATCTCGATCGGCGTAGGCAAAGACACGCAATGTTCGTTCTTTGGTCTGGTTGTTAGCGAGTAAGATTTGTTCTGAAATTCTATTGAGTCTTGGACGTCTGGTTTCGCTTAAGGTCCCCTCATGTTCCAGGAGAAAACGGTACTGCTCGTTTCCTAATGCATAGACAGTCACCTGCTTCAGGAGACTCGAAAAGCGAACTGCGGCCCCAAAACGCATTGACCAGGGCGCGAAAAACCCGGCTCGATTGAACTCGAGATCGTCGTAGTACACAAATTCGACACGATGACGCGTGCTGTTGGCAAGAATCTGGGTGCAGCCACCGAACCTTGGCAGCGGACCGTACGCAACTTCCTCTACCACGGCTACTTTACCAAATCTCGCATCTCCATGATGTCTATACCTAAAACAGGTGCTGTACCCATTCGGATCGCTTACGCTACTCAGAAGAAATGCAAAAACCTTGGCCGCAGCACCTGCTGGGGCACTGGGGTAACTTTGACCGTCATATATAACCGGCTCATAGGTGAGCTTTGTCCCCGATGGGAGATTGACTTCTGCTGATGGGACTACCGTGGAAGGAGGCGGGTTAAATTTGATCCTGACGGTTGTCAAATTATCAGGAGCGAGTCGATATTCGCAGTTGCCCGTCTGCTGACACCGAGCCCGACTACTATCGGTCAAGATAAGCGGGCTGCTTCCCCAGGTCCATCTACTATCGAGTGTCCATGCCGGAGTACCGTAGCGCGTGTCTCGTGCAATGATGCTGGGCCAGCCAACAGAGAGATCCCATCCAACACCGCCGACTCCTCCTATTGAAGCGCTATCGTAGACGAGGGAAACTCTTGGGGCGCCAGGAGCGGGAGGGACCGGTATATAAAAGCTAGTTTGGTACGCTCCGTTAGCTGCAACATGTTCCGATTCCGATAAAGCTCCTCCGGATACAGATGGACCACGACCTGATTTCTCATCGCTAGTTGCGTCCCCGCCTGCCCCCACAAGCAGAACACACACCAGGAGAGTGCCGAGGAGAAGGCTCCAATTCTTCCTGATTACGTGAAGACTTGTTCGCACGGCCTACCCTCCCAGTCGAGGATCAGTAGGTTGTCGGGCAACTGGAATTTAGCTGAAGGCTCTGTGAGGGGAATGCATTGCCCTGAACTAAGACAGCAGAGAAATTTTTCCCGATGCCACGAATCGCCCCGCCGCCTTTGGGCATGGTAATACTGGGCGGAGCGACCTGGAATGAATTCTGGGGCGCTTCTTTGCCGCTGGTTTCGTTCCCTTTGGTGTCGGACACGACAGCACCCAATCCGGTTCACAGCGAGGGCGCGTAGGATGGCAGAAATATAGGAATCCGTCAACGGACTTTTCGAGAGATTTTCCGAAAACTTATCGCGACAATATAAATTATACGTATAAGGGGGGACTACGGAAGCCGTCTGGATGAGCGGAAGAGAACTCTGCTTGGTAGAGAGATCGCTCAGGAGACGGAGAAAACCACTTCGATTTCGACGGGAGCTCCGCGCGGCAACTCAGCAGCCCCTACAGCCGCACGTGCGTGACGACCCGCTTCGC
>JAKDNQ010000340.1 GCA_030456405.1 Nitrospira sp. | reverse complement strand
GCAGCGCATCTCGGCACTGGAAAGCACCATAGCCGACCGGCGCGAGTTTTATAACGATATGGTCAACTTGTACAATATCCCCATCGAACAGATTCCTATGCTCTGGGTGGCGCAGGAGTTCGGATACAAAGCAAGACCATTGCTGACCGTGGCGCCATCTGATGGCAAGGACATGCCCCTCGCTTTTGCCAAGCCTATGCCTGTGGCCGCATAGCAGAATGCTCAAAAAGTCGTTTTTCTCACCCGCCCAACCCCGACACGCCGTTCACCAAGCTGCGTTCTCCTGTCGCTCTCAAGAACCGTGAAAGGTAAAAGGTGGAACGTGAAACGTAGGAATGTCGAATACTCTTTCTCCGCCCTGCCAATGGCATTCCTTATAAGCTATCTCAAACAATTGTTGTTTCGATGAAAGCATGTTTCTATAATCGTCCCCATGCTTCGCTTGAGTGACGAACAATGGGACGGGTTCGGGAGTACTTTCCCGAGGAGCGCCCCGTAGAGAAGCGTCCTGGTCGCAAGCCCTTACCGGCGCGAGAGGTATTGGAGGCGGTGCTATGGATTGTGAATACCCACGCAAAATGGCACATGCTGCCGCACTGTTTTCCAAACTACAAAACTGTGCATCGACGCTTCCAGCAGTGGTGCGAACGCGAAGTGCTGGGCCATATCGTGACACAGCTGGAAAATACGATGAGCAATCAAGGGAAGATCAACGAGAGTGAGAGGTTTGTCGATGCAACGATTCTCTCCGCCAAGGTCGGCGGCGAAGCGATGGGCAAGAGCTGGCGCGGTAAAGGGGGCAAGATCCTTGTGTTTGAGGATCGTCACGGGCTACCACTCTGGGTAAGCACACATACCCATAACGACAGTGACGCGTTGGGTGACATACTGAAGAAGGACTGTGTGAAGCCGATCACGTCGCACCGATCTTCTCGCAAACCCACCATGCAGGACTGGTGCCGCCTGCGGCGCGAGGCGTTAAACTTCCTTGGCCTCGTGCAACTCGCGGCGATCACAGAATCGCTCAAGCGATTCTGAGATAGTATTTAGTCTGGACCGACCGAAATTCAAAACTCTTCAGAGTACCGTTTTCACAGATCGCGGGGACTTCGGTGAAAGAGATTGTCTTAGTGCTTCAGAAGGTTATAATCCCAGACAGACCTTAGCTCATATTGAATGGACCGCATAATCATGCGCGCGCAATTTAATCACGAAGGACGAGTTCTTCTCTTGCCGCATCTCGGTAAAGAACGGTTTCCTGGTCATGATTCTAAAATATGTGGCTGGCCACAACCAGGCGCTCGCCATAGAAGAAAGTTCTTGCACACCGAGGGCAAATGGCGTGACCTCCGGGAACATGAGGGAAATGAATCGGTGGAAATGTGGACCGAGTATGAGGCACCCACGAGCACGAACAGATTAAACGCACGAGGGGCGCCCGAGTACGTGCATGAAATCATCTCCAAAGTAGAGAAGCCGACCATTAACACCGACCCTTGGATTTTTCATCCTGATTTCGTCTGGACTACATGCAGACACAAGAAGGCGGATGATGCCCGTGCGGGCGACATCGTCCTCTTCGGCTCTGTGGTCGAAGGTAACTGGGTGTTGGACACAGTTTTTGTCATTGACAATCGCTTGGAGAATATCCCCAAAGGTAAGTTTGGCTTAGCTTACGATGTCCTTGTTGGCGACACGTTTAAGACGAAGCAGTGTCCACGTCCATTCGTTGGAAAGCCGTTTCAGGCTACCCACAAGCCATTTTCATTTAAATGCTTATCCGGTTGACTCCGGAGAGTCAATTGGATGATGCTTGCCGCTGTGGGGTGGCCGGTTTATCCAAAGACCATGCGAGAGTTTCGCGATCAATTGTCCTCACGAGAGGCTTGCCAGGACTACTTGGTACGGTCTCGTTGGCCTGACGGGTTCACTTGCCCGGACTGTGGCGGCGAAGACGCCTACTTAAATTCGAAGCGATATGTCTTTGAGTGCACAGGCTGTCGCAAGCAGACATCACCAACGTCCGGAACGGCCATGCACCGCTCAAAGATTCCTATTCAAGATTGGTTCTGGGCGGCCTACATGATGGCCACCCACACTCCGGGAATGAGCGCCAAGCAGCTTCAACGATACCTCGGAACGACCAGCTATGAAACCGCGTGGTATCTTCTGCAACGGTTTCGTCGGGCGATGGTCAACGAGAGCCGCGCCGTCTTAAGTGGGACGGTTGAAGCTGATGAAACGTTGATCGGCGGGCCTGCGAAAGGCAAGAAAGGTCGCGGTGTTGCCAAGGGTAAGAACAAATCTCTGGTGCTTGGAATGGTGGAAGTATTGTCGTATAAGGATGCAGGCGGGAAGGCGAAGAAACGCGCAGGCCGGGTTCGACTGGAAGTTGCCCACGCCGACGAGGAAACAATCAGGATCTTTCTCGATAAAAATCTCAAGTCCGGCTCAAAGGTCCATACCGACGGGTGGCGGGGTTATTCTGAAACGGCGCTGTTGGATTATCGACATATCGTCAGAGTCCAGGACTCTCCCCGGAGCGCGAGCCGTTTGGCGCCGCACATCCACAGGGTCTTTTCGAACCTGAAAACCTGGCTCCTGGGAACCCACCACGGCGTTGAGCCAAAATATCTACAAGCCTACCTGGACGAGTTCGTGTTTCGCTTCAACCGACGGCAGACTCCGATGGCGGCGTTCCAAACTTTGCTCGGCATCAGCTCCACCAAAGGCCCTCAATCTATGAGGGGATTACGCTATCCGGAGACAACCGGATAAGCATATTCATTTATCCCCTGTGCACGCGCAGGCAATGGTCATAGGCCCTTCGCCAGACCGCGCATGAATGACTTGTTTAAAGAACTTCGGAGGAAGGACGGGTCAACACCGAGTGTCTCCAATGCCCAATCATTGGCATTTACATATCCTGTCAGAAGCATAGCAACATTTTGGAGAAAATTATTACGCTTAATAGATGCTCAAGATTTAGTCATGGGCATCCTATTCGAACATTCCGGAATAGTCATTAAGGATAGTGAAAATGTTGGTAAACGGAATTGTTTCGCCTTAACTTCCAAATGTTAAGGCAGGTCTCACTGGTGTTGCGCCAGACTCTTCCGAGATTCCCATAGGGAGCAGGCAAACCGTCCTTCACTGCGCGCATCGAGCGACCACTGCTTTATCGTGGGGGCTCTGCGAGCAAGAAGGATGGTTGCCTACTCCCTTCCCATCTTTCTGAGACCGCACGTTGCATGTGCACACCTACCAATAATCCTTCCAAGCTTGCTCGTTTTCCCTCTCCAGAGTAGCGGCCTGGCTTGGTCCTCTATTGCGCACGTCGAACGACCACTGTTTCATCGTGGG
>JAKDNQ010000339.1 GCA_030456405.1 Nitrospira sp. | reverse complement strand
TAGGACAGACCATGGCATTCGAAGATCAACGAACGACCGTCTATAAGATCGACCCGGCCCATCCGGAGAGCGAGACCCTTCCGACTCTGCGCACAGAGGAGCTCCTGCTCAATATGGGGCCCCAGCATCCTGCTACCCATGGGGTACTGAAAGTGATCCTCGAATTGGAAGGGGAACGCCTCGTCAAGTCTACGCCGGTGTTGGGATATCTGCACCGCGGGGTGGAGAAGCTTGCGGAAGACGGCACCTATCACCAATTTATCCCCCATACCGACCGGCTCGACTACGTCTGCGCGATGTATAACAATTTTGCCTACTGCCGCGCGGTCGAAAAACTGATGAATATTACCGTGCCGGATCGTGCAGAATACCTGCGCACGATTGTGGCAGAAGTTCAACGGATCGTCGGCCATCAGTTTTGGCTCGGCACCCAGGCGCTCGACATCGGGGCCATGACCGTCTTTTTCTATTGTTTCCGTGATCGGGAAATTCTGATGGATTGGTTCGACGAACTCTGCGGCGCGCGCCTCACCACCAGCTGGTATCGCATTGGTGGTGTCGAGCGGGACTTCACGGCCTCGTTGCTCGATAAGCTCAAGCAATTCCTGGACTACTTTCCGCCAAAAATCGACGAGTACCAGGTATTCTTGGAGACAAACAGAATTTGGATCGGACGGACCAAAGGGGTGGCCATCATCTCGGCGGAAGACGCCGTGAGTTTCGGCCTGAGCGGGCCGACACTCCGTGGATCCGGCGTCGATTACGACCTCCGTAAAGCCCAGTCCTATTCGGCCTATCCGAAATGCGAATTCAGTGTGCCGCTCGGCAAGAACGGCGATACCTACGATCGGTACTGGATCCGCGTCCAGGAACTCTATGAGAGCGTGAAAATCATCCGACAATGCCTGGAGCAGATGCAGGACGGTCCCATTATGGCCGATGTGCCCAGCGTCACGTTGCCGCCGAAGCAACGAGTCTTTACGAACCTGGAAGCCATGATCCAGCAATTCAAGCTCTTCTCGCAGGGCTTCGACGCCCCTCCTGGAGAGATCTATTGCGGGACCGAAGCGCACAAGGGGGAGCTGGGATTTTACATCGTCAGTACAGGCGGTGGGAAACCCTATCGCTTGAAAATTCGCGCCCCCTCGTTTATTCACATGGGCGCATTCGACCATATGTCCAGAGGCTACATGATCGCCGATGCGGTCACGATTTTCGGGACCTACGATATTGTGATGGGGGAGTGCGACCGGTAGGAGACGTTAAACGTGAATCGTTATTCGTTAAACGAAACGCCCGGTTTCTTGCGATTAACGAATAACGGTTAACAAGTAACGAGGCAACCATGGGACTGAAGCCAGCAACCAATCCTGATGCGGAAACCGTCACGATCGAGCTATCGATCGACGGGAAGTCCGTGACGGCAAAGAGCGGAGTCTCGCTCTACGACGTGATCTCGAGCACAGGCAAGATCATCCCGGCCATGTGCTACCACTATACCTTCGACCCCTTCGGTTCCTGCGGCATGTGCTTGGTCATACAAGAAGGCAAGAAAGCGCCTGTCCGTTCCTGTACTGCTAAAGCGGCAGCCGGCATGATCATCAAAACCGAGGGGGACGACCTCTTTCAAGCCCGGAAGAAAGCGGTAGAAAAACACCTCTCCGTCCATCCGCTCGACTGCCCGGTTTGCGACGCCGACGGCCATTGCGAACTGCAAGACATGGCCTTCCAGCACGGGGTCACGAACCTGGCGAATGCGAAACAGAAATTCATTCCGGAGGATACGCGCAGCCCGGTGCTCGATTTTAATATGAACCGCTGTATTGCTTGCGCGGAATGCATCAACGTCTGTAAGGACGTGTTGATGATCGATGCCCTCCAGTTTATGAAGAAAGGCGGGTTCAACCAAGTCGTGCCGAAGGGAGACCTCGCACTGTCGTGCGAGTTCTGCGGAGACTGTCTTGCCGTCTGCCCAGTCGGCGCCATCACGAACAAGTTCTCGAAGTACCTGTATAAGCCGTGGCAGATGAAGAAAACCACGACGACGTGCAACTACTGCGGCGACGGTTGCCAGATGTACCTTGAGACCAAGGACGCGGAAGTCGTCCGGGTGACCTCACCTCTCTCTTGGAAGAATAAATGGGGCGACCGGGCCGAGACGGCCAAGGGGCACGGCGGGATCTGTGTGCGGGGGCGGTTTGGGTTCGAGTACATCGATAGCGCCGCGCGCCTGAAGCAGCCGCTCCTTCGCAAAGGCAATCAACTGGTCGAAACTCCCTGGCTTGAAACCATGCACCATGTGGTGGATCGGTTCTCCGAAATCCGACGCAAGAACGGACCCGACGCAATCGCCGGTTTGATCACCGCCCGTTGCACCAACGAAGAGCTGTATCTCTTCCAGAAGCTCATGCGCGCAGGGTTCCAGACCAATCATCTCGACAGCAGCGCACGCTACGGTCACCTCAACTTTATCCATGCCTCTCGTCATGCCTTGGGAATTGGACGAAGCCCGAACGACTGGGAGGATCTGACAAAAGCGAAAGCCGTAATCTTGATCGGCTCCAACATCACGGAAACCAATCCGCTCACAGCTGTGCGCATCAAAGAAGCGATTCGCGTCTATAAAGCACAGGTGGTGGTCATCGATTCCGCTGTCACGAACATGGCCAAGCTCGCATCCCACCCGGTCCTGATTGGACCAGGAACAGAAGGACTCGTGATCGACGGACTTGTGAAGGCCGCTCTAGAGTTAGACCTGGTCGATGAAAGCAGCGTCAGTAAACATCCGCAAGCTTTCGAAGCTCTGAAGGCTGCCGTGGCCCACGTCTCATTGGAACAGGTGGCGGTCCAGACCGGCATGTCGGTCGAATCGCTGAAAGATACTGCGACGATCTTCGCCGAAGCGTCCCGGTCCATCATCCTCTGTGCTGAAGGCATTGTCCGTCGACCCGATGGATATCAGAATGTCTTGAAACTGATCGACCTCGCCTGGATCACCGGCAAGTTGGACCAACCAGGTTGCGGGGTGAATACGGTGACGGAAGAACCGAACGAACAGGGCGCTGTAGATATGGGCGCCGCGCCGGAATTTCTCCCTGGGCAGGTCTCGTTCAACGATCAGACGGCCCGCGATCGTTTTGCCAAGGCCTGGGACGTCACGCTGCCGGCGGCCGGCTCCGGAGCGAATCTTGTCGAGATTCTCAAGCGTTGCAAGAGCGGCCAGATCCGCGCCCTGTATGTGATCGGAGAAAATCCACTCGCAACATTGCCCGCATCGATGGAAGTCCGCGCCGCGCTAGATCGGCTGGAATTACTCGTCGTTCAGGATCCGTTTCTGACCGAGACGGCACGGATGGCGCATGCGGTGCTGCCGGCTTGCACCT
>JAKDNQ010000082.1 GCA_030456405.1 Nitrospira sp. | reverse complement strand
CTACCCTTCCCATCCTTCGGAGGCCGCGCGTTGCGCGAGCACAGAAGATCATCAGGCCCCATCCCGTTCTCTATTCTGCGACCAAGAAGGGCATCTGGCCGTTCCCCTCTCCACCACCGCTACGCGATGGATATGACGGAACCGATAGCCGGTCTTCCAAATAGATCCCAAGCATTGCCCCCGCGCAGGAAGATTTCTATCCACCTAACTTCCCCACCCTGAGGCTTCGGCCACCCGCTGCTCCCTGGGGCAAAGGCCAATTCACCATGACGGACGGCAAAGGCGCCATCACTCATAATCGCCTCATGCTCGTGACCATTAAGGCGCACTCCGATGGGCGTTCCTTGTCTGATCTTCCCGGCGTCATAGGCAATGGTGGTTTTGAGATTTCCATAGCCATCGACATAGGCGATCACTGAAGAGGGAGGCAGCGGCAGTGCCTGAGCGTCGATTTCGGCGCCTAACGCCGTAGGAAGTCCGAGCGCGATAGCGGCGGCGGCTTGCGGAAAGACGTCCCGTGAACGGAACTGGCTGCCTTCCGCCGGGGTTGCGGCCCATCGAAATTTCTCCGCGACATCTTTGATGAAGGAGAAGGCATAGCCGGAATTAACCCCGATCACACGAACGCCAGTGGGAAGCCGCGCATAGGCTAAGCGTTCCCCCGCATTCCCTGATCGAACTGCATCATCGTCCTCACGGGGGGCCACATTGTGATAGATCAAACTCCCTGGCGGCGCGGCGTGAAGGCCCAATTGAGCAATACAGAAACCGGCGGCTAATGTGCAAAAGGGAGGAACCGGCACGAGGATTGGTTCTGCATCCGGCAGGTGAATTTTGATGCGCTGCACCACTTCGGCAAAAGCCAAGTCACCCGTTCCATAGTCGGCGATGATGTGGACCAACACCGTTCACCTCTTCCTCAGGATGCTGAAAAAGTCCGCCAACTTTCCGGAAGGCTAAGGCTCAGGTCAAGGCTCAGAAAAAAAAGAGTTCGATCGTCGCTCAACCTTAACCTCGACCTCAGTCTCTTATTCTCTCGAGTCCGGTCATTTGGAAAAAATCTTCTTGCCTTCGGACGGTGACCCCACGCGGGGGCTCACGAGTTCGATGCGCAGGATCGGCCCCATGAGCTGTAGCGGTCCTTCGAATTGCACGAAGCTCGGAACTTTGTCGTCCATGATCCAACAGGTATAGTGAAACTTGGCAGGGAGTTTGCCGATGGCCTTGCCGAAGAACTCTTTAATCATGCCGATCTGCGGGGTAAAGACGTACTGTGTCGCCGTATTCGATACCTCGCCGATTTGGACAGGCTGCTCATCCACGCCATGCAACCGTACGAGGACGATTTCTGGCTTCGGCGTAAACGCGACCACGCGCACCGTTTCGTCGGCGCCCCTCTGTAGATTTTTCGACATCGTGATCAGCATGCCGTTGTAGACATCCTGGGGTAGATCGACCTGTCCGGTCAGCACCTCTTCTTTTCCTTCCATTCCGTCTCGTGAGCGCACGGTATATTCCGCTGTGCCACGGTCTACAGAAATATCGAGCTGTTCAGGAAACGACGGACCGCGCTGAACCAGGCGATAGCTGACCAGGGTAAACACCGTTTGTTGCGAGAAGGCCACTCGTTCATCGTGCAGGGAGCCGTCCTTGAACCGGAACACCAACTGGTTTTCGATCAGATCGTCTTCTTTGAGGGTTTGGATCATCTCACCCTGGCCCAGAACCTCCCCGGTAAGGGATCGGACGAGGAGAAAGCCATGGGTCATGCCCTCCGAAAACTTCACGGCAACAGGGCCGGCATATACTGGGGTGGGTGCGAGGGCTGAGATCGCCATAATGATCCCCACGTATATGCCGACCGCTCGATGGCCCACAAAGATGTTCAGACGATAGGACATTTGGGCAGCTCCTTCATTCTCTCAATAACTCAGCCAGGGGCTGGAGCGCTTCTACATGCTGAGAGATCGCATTCACAATGCCCAGGATAGGAATCGCGAGCAGCAGACCTGCTGCTCCCCAAAGCCATCCCCAGAAAAGCAACGCGATAAATACTGCCACCGCGTTCATTTTCGCCATTTTTCCGGTCATCCAGGTCATGACGAATATGCCGACGAGGGTGGAGATCGCCAGCGAGCTCCCCGACACCAACAACGCCATTGAGAAAGACTCAAATTGCATGAAGCCCACCATGCCCGTCGCGATCGCGATCAGTGCCGGTCCTAAATAAGGAATGACATGAAGGATGCCTGCCGCGATCGCCCATCCACCGGCATTCTCCAAGCCGATCCACCAGAACGTGCCCCACGTCAGGAGCGCCAGGAGCACGTTGGCCACCAAGAGCGTGAACATATAGCGTTGGATGGACACGTTGATATCGTCCAGGATGTGTGCCGTGATTTTCTTGTCCGACAGCGAGGAGCCGGTCACACGCACCAGTTTACGTTTGAACGAATCGCCGGCGAGCAGAAGATACAATACCAACAACAGCACCATGGTCGCTTGGCTGATGAATCCGAACATTCCCAGTGAACCTGCTCTCAAGTAGTCGCCCAACTTGAACGCGGGCTCGTCGATGATGACGTGTGTCGCAGACTGTTTCGGGGCTGTGGAATGAGTATCTGCCGCCTGGCTGGTTGCCTTATCGATTTCTTGCGCAGCGGCTTGCACTTTCTGCATGGTGCTGGGTCGCCCCCCTCGCATGCTGCGAAGCGAGGCAGTGAGTTTACCTGCCGCATCGGGTAACTGATCGAGAATGGTCTGTACCTGATCGCGCATCGAGATTGTCACGAATGCGCTTCCGCATAGGACGGCCAGCATCACGAAGATGGCGCCCACGACCCTGGGGATCTTCACCCGCTCCAGCCACACCACGAGAGGGTTCAGCGTGTAGGCAATGATGATTCCGAGCAGGAGCGGTATGAAGAACTTCTCTGCCCATTGCAGCGCAAAGACCACGGCGATGGCTGCCACGATGGTCAATGCGAGGTCTCGCGCGCCCATCGACACGCGGCCGGTAAGCTCCACAGGGTTGGGCAACACAGGCGGTGCGTCTACTGCACTGATACTGAGCGAGGCAGGATTCAATTCTGCTGCAGGCTTTATAGCAATACCGTCCATAACGTGTGATCCTCGCTTGTTTCATGAGCGCTTCTGCTGCAAATCGCGGTCTCCGACGCTCGCGCGTGTGAAGCGTAGTTCGTGAAGCGTGAAGCGCAGGACGGAATGAGAGTGTCTGAATTGTCGCAGCGAGATAAGGTTCACGAGGAACGCGCTGCTCTCACTCCCACGATCTATGGTTCGACGTCGCGCCGATGCGATGGATTCTTGCTTCGCAGCCGATCCATCACCTCAGCGACAACCGTTCTCATATTGTCCGGGGCCAGGTCTCGGATGGCATCCTTGTACATACCGCAATTCTCTTTGGCCTTCACCGGATCATCCTCGTGCTTCTGAAGGCATATTCGATAGAGCTTGACCATTTCTGTGACTTCTCGGGATATCGCAGCCTCTGCCGCATTCTTGGAAGCCCTCGTCTCGGCGTCGTCATTTCCCCCAAACCCCAACCTCAAGCACCCGGAAAGTCCGACGAGCACGACGAGCCCCATTACTACAGTCAAGGCTCCCCGTGATTTTCCCTTTGTCTTCACCGCTAGCGATTTACTTCCACCCCGAAAACCTGGAATTGTCGCCCTCATGGTTCCTCCTCGACCTCATTTGGGTGAGTTTCACGCTGCACGCCTCGGTCGGCAGCACACCTACAAGGCCCGCAAAAATGCCGCGAGACTCTTTTTCTCTTTCTCCGTTAATTGCGTCCCTCCTACCACATTGAAAAACTCCACCGTGTCCTCAAGGGTGAGTAAGCGACCATCGTGCAAATATGGAGGGGAATCTTTGATGCCTCGCAGCACAAAGGTCTTGATCGGCCCATCGGCTTCCGCGCCGAACCGTTCCAGCTTCAGGTCGTGCATCATATGATCGGTATAGGCCGGCGGCTGGTGGCACCCGGCGCAGCGCGCCTTCCCGAAAAAGAGATCCTCGCCCTGGATTTCCTGCTCCGTGGCTTTCTTTCGATCCAGCCGGGCGGTCATCGGATCGAGCTTGAGGGCAGGAGGAAAATCGATCATGTTTTGCATTTGCGCCATATGGGGCACTTGTAGTCGATCGATCATGTTCATGCCTTTTTTCATGGCCCGTATGGTGTCGCCGTCGAAATAGGCGGTGCGCTGCTCAAACTCGGTGAAATCCTCCACCGAGCGGAGACTGCGTTTGGATCCATGGATCTGTTGGTTGTAGAGTCCCCGGATGCTCGTCGTATCGAGCCGATGCCGATCCGATTGGGGCCTGATGTCGGGGTTCAGATGGATTTGTCCCGCCGTGTGAAAGTTCACATGACAGTCGAGGCACGTCACGCCCAAGCTGGGTTGGGCCGTTTTGCGGTCGTGCGTCGCATTGAATTCCTGTTGGGGGAATTGTGTTACCAACATCCGTAGCCCGTCGAGTTGCACGGGTGTGATGAGGCCACGAAATAGGCGATCGAAATTCTCCGCATTCAAGACTTCTCCCTGAGAGACGTCGCCGAGTTCAGGGTGCGTCGTCAAAAAGATCGGAGGCGGGAACTCCGGGAGAAAACAGTCGGGAATATCGAAATCTACGTCGAAGCGCTCCAGTCGAGGAAATTTCTCGATTTGGAATGAAGGAAAGACCATCCCACCGACGGCGTGTTTGACATGCGGCAGTCGGTGGAACCCTGAAGGAAATAGTTTCTTACTCTTGATCTCCTCTGCGTCGAAGCCGCCTAGTTTGTCCCACGTGAGGCCGCTCGGCAATCGTACGGCGGGACCGACGGGTTGAGGCTTCCCATTCGTCATGACGATGGAGGGCTGTGTCCGGCAGTCCAGGCTGTATCGATCCGCCAGCAATTGTTTCTGTTTCTCCATCACTTTTGGTTTGTCGGCAATGTCCTTGGCTTTCCCTTCTTCAGCGCTCTTCTGCGGATCCTGGCCAGGAGGCGCGCCGAAGACATCGTACGAAAAGTCCACTCCTTCGAACCTCTTTTTCTTCGTCTCAGCAAGGGAGTCGTTTGGTGGGTCTTTCACGCGGCTTTTCTCCGCCTTGGGCGGCGCATTGTCCCGCTGTTCGGCAAGGCCCTGATCACCGAGCGTGCAAGCCCCCCATAGGCCTACCGCCCCGATGACCGTGATCGTCGCGAGAAGATTCCGCTGTGCGATCACCGCCTCTCCGAGTCTTCTACGATCGCGCTCCGCGCGACCGCGGATGTGGCGATAGACGAACCCCACTGCAATCAGAGCCAATAACATCCAACCTATATTAGACATGATTCATCTCATATTTAATCCGGTCACTCATTGCACTTGAGTGGAAACCACCACGTGTTATTTCCCTATCATTATCATTGTTTTTCGAGACTTTTTCGCGCGGGCCGCCTCTCCGGCTGACTTGACATCCTTTTCCTCCTCGGGGGGAGGAAGCACGGCAGGCAACCCGAGCGAGTCAATCCACAACTCGCGACTCCAACCCATGGAATGGTAGAGGTGTTCGTCTTCTTCATCTTCCACCTTCTCGCAGGCCTCCTTGAGCGCTTTTCCTTCCTCGCCTGTAAGTTTTTTGGACGCATGACTCATCAGCTCCCAGTTTTGATGGTCTTTGGTTTCGGCTGTCACGACGCATTCGCTGGCGACCAGCTGCGCGGCTTCAGGCTTTCCCGTTTTCAGGGCCATTTGCATCGCTTCCACGAGTGACTCGCCTTTGTGCCGGACGACTTGGCGCCCCGGAGTCTCCTTGGCGGGATCGAGTCCCATGCTTTCAACCAACCCGCGGACGATGTGTTCATGATCGCGCGTCTGTTTTAAATACTTCTGCCATTCCCCTTTCAGATCCTGGTTCACCGCGCATCGAATCGCGGTCTCATAGACTTGGACCCCGCCGGCTTCGGTTTCCAAGGCCTGATAGAGCAGTTCATGGAGCTGTTCGTTTTTCATGATGTCCCTTTCGTTTGTTATTGGTTGGTTGTTCTGATCGTTTCTACGATTCTATTGTTCACTGTGGACTCTCACCCGTTCCTCACGCCGGCATCTGTCCCTTTGCTTCCCGGCCCCAATGGCGATGTTGGGCAATGGCGCGAATGAACGTTGCCGCGATCTGACTCAATGACGCGCCCCGACCCATGATGATGCCCTCATCAGGCGCCATGAACTTGCTTTCATCCTGTTGGACGCCTTCCGCGTGACTCTTCGCCGTCTTATCAGCCCCCAGGTGAGCCGCCGATAACAATTCAATGCCCGCGTCGGTGGCCGCGATGGTCTTACAATGAAGGTACGCTTCCTTGACGAAGATAAGCGCCTTGGCGTCGCCCTTCAGAATTTCAACGCTCGCTTCTCCCCCCGGCAGATAGACTGCATCGAATAGGACCGACCCGGCAGTGAGAAAACTGAAATCAATGGGTACCTGCGCGCCTTTTGCGCCCTTCAATGTGCCAAGTCGTGGGGCGACCACCTTTGCTTCCCCGCCGGCTGCTGCGATGGCCCTCTTCATGCCTAAGAGAGCCGCATCGTCGACCCCGTCGGCGGCAAGGATGGCGATTTTGCGAGTGGCGATTCCTTCCTTAACAGTATTTGCCATGCTCAAGGCGGGCGAACGTTCCATCGATGGAGCGGGACGCTTCGGTTGGAACTGCTTCACGTTGCCGTCTGCCGGGATGCTCATGTTCAGAGGGCCGTCGAATTTTGCGGGGACGGTCAACCCAAGCCCTTGCGCCACAAGCCCCGCGAGCGTTCTATCGACCTGAGCGAGCAGGCCGACCATCCGCTCTCGAATGGCGGGTACTTCGACTTTGCCCAGTTCAAAACGGAGCGCTTGCACGATGTGAGATTTTTCGGGATGGGATTGACTGTTCCAGAACAGCGCCGCCTGGGTGAAATGATCGAAGAACTTTTCACTGCGCGCGCGCACTTTCGGCCCGTCGAGTTTTTCCGCAAAACTAACAAAACCTCCCATGTCCGCTTTGGCTTGCATGGGACATCCGCCCCCGAGCGAGTTCGGGTGATAACTGACCCTGCCTTGGTTGATCGTTTGTCGCATGTGGCCATCCCGCTGATTGTTGTGTACTGGCGCGGTGGGCCGGTTGATCGGAATCTCATGAGAATTCGGACCGCCTAAGCGAATGAGTTGTGTGTCCGTATACGAGAAGAGACGACCTTGTAAGAGAGGATCGTTGGAGAAATCGATCCCCGACACGAGATGGCCGGGATGGAAGGCAGCCTGTTCTGTTTCTGCGAAAAAATTGTCCGGATTGCGGTTGAGGGTCAATTTTCCGATACGCTTCACCGGGACCAGTTCTTCGGGAATCAGTTTGGTCGGATCGAGTAGATCGAAGTCGAACTTATGCTCATCTTTTTCCTCAACAATTTGTACGCCGAATTCCCATTCAGGAAAGTTCCCGCTCTCAATTGACTCCCAGAGATCGCGGCGGTGGAAATCCGGATCGATACCGGAGATTTTCTGCGCCTCGTCCCAGACGACCGAGTGCATGCCGAGAAGAGGTTTAAAGTGAAACTTGACGAAACGCGACTTACCCTTTTCATTGATGAACCGGAAAGTGTGAACCCCGAACCCTTCCATCATGCGATAACTCCTCGGTATGGCCCGGTCCGACATCAACCACATAATCATGTGCATGGATTCCGGCATCAATGAAATGAAGTCCCAAAAGGTATCGTGCGCCGCTGCCGCCTGCGGAATGTCATTGTGCGGTTCCGGTTTAATCGCATGAACAAGGTCAGGAAACTTCATCGCATCCTGAATGAAGAACACAGGAATGTTGATGCCGACCAAGTCGTAGTTACCGTCTTCGGTATAGAACTTGACGGCGAAACCGCGCGCATCCCGTGCCAGATCCGTCGATCCCTGCGATCCAACCACGGTAGAGAAACGCACGAAGACCGGTGTCTTCACCGACGGATTTTGAAGGAACTTGGCTTTCGTGTAGGGCGCCATCGACTCGTACACTTGGAAAAATCCATGGGCAGCGGAGCCACGAGCGTGCACGATGCGCTCGGGAATCCGTTCATGATCGAAGTGCGTGATCTTCTCACGCAGGTGGAAGTCTTCCAGTAACGAGGGTCCGCGCTCGCCGGCTTTCAGCGAGTTCTGATCGTCGTTGATACGGAGGCCTTCATTTGTTGTGAGATATTCCTCCGTGGGGTCCTCCCGAAACCGCGCGAGATCTTCATCCTTCTGATTCTTTTCGTTCTTCTTCCCTTTAGCCACGTTCGATGCCCTCCATCGTATTTTTAGGTTGGCTTCAGCCTTGTCATCCAACTTTACCCCTCCTAGAGGGTTCTCAGACCTATGAAGATACCTAGTTTGGGTGTTGAAACGATCCGAAGTGAAGAGCGCCAGCACGGGGAATTCATGACGAAGGCCTCAGCCATACGTAGGGGGAAGCAGAGCAGACATCTCTGTCGGCTTCCCCGTTTACGCAGGGAGGAATAACCCGCTTACTTCTTTTTGGAGGCCTTCTTAGCTGTCAATTGCTTCTTCTCCTTCACCACTAGCAGGATGCTCAAAAAGTCCGCCAGCGGCGTTCTCGCGTCGCTCAGAGGCTCAACGTACCGAAGC
>JAKDNQ010000338.1 GCA_030456405.1 Nitrospira sp. | reverse complement strand
TCACCAGCACCCTACACCTTTGGATGACCCAACGTCATAAGCTGTTTTGGACAAGCATGAAGGAGAATACAAAATTGAGCTACGGGCGCATTTGAAGTCTCTTGGATATCGGATGGATGAAGAGTTCGGGGAAAGTAACGTTGATTTGCTTGTGAATAAGAAACATGCAATAGAAACCAAGAAGGATCCCCAGCTAAGTGATTATGACCGGCTGTTTGGTCAACTTGCTCGGCATCTTCAACATCAACGGAATGTGATCGCTCTCATATTTGATGCTCCAAGCGAAGATAAATTTTTCAATTTCATCTCGTTGGTCGACAAATATCTCAACAAGGAAGAAAGCTTCGTAGAAGTTATCAAGAAATAGACCTGCTAGCGCACAGGTACCTTTGCTGCAGGTAGTGCGCCGAGAGCACCCTTCTAAATGGTGTGCGTTTGCTTTATCGGGCGGAGTTACTGAGTAGTCCCCACAGCACGTCTCATCTTAATTTCCTACTTCCTTTTCAAGGGTAGCCTAGTTGATTCTCTATTGCGCGCGTCGAATGAGCACATTCTTATCGTGCGCGTTCCGCGAGCAGGAGGACAACCAGGCTGCCCATCTTTTCCATGCCTCGAAAGACCTAGCCGAAGACGGTGTAGTGCCGATTCAGGCCACGGTGGTCGTGTTGGAGATGTCTTGCACGGCTTGTCAGCACATTGAATCCTGTATAGAGTACAGCATTTATTTTATTGCAGGAGGTGGCCATGTCTGTTCGATTTAGCATCACGATGGATAACGATGTGTATGCGCGGCTAAAGAAAGTAGTGCCTCCGAAGAAACTCAGCGCGTTTATCTCCGGGGCAGTTCGCGCCAGATTTCATCTGGATGTCAAAGCGTTGAATGCTGCCTATCGAGCTGCCAGCAAGGAGCAATGGAGAGCTGGTGTAGCTGATGACTGGCAATATATTGGTTGAAACGCTCAGTCAGGATGAGATGGCGGCGGTCGAGGAAGCAGTTCGGACCACGCTCGGCTTATGGTCTTGATTGCGATTCTGCTGAAACTGAAGCGGCTAATGATGCCCACGGGGTGAAGAATGCCGACTCAGAAGACGACGAAAATACTGTCCGCTGGAAAATGGTATCCGCTTGGTGCGACGCTCGTAGATCGGGGTGTGAATTTTGCGCTCTATTCCAAACACGCGAGCGCCGTGTTCCTTCTACTCTTCGACAGCCCCGATGAAGAGCCGACGGATATCATTCGACTCTCAGCTCGGACGAAGTACGTCTGGCATGTCTATGTCGAGGGGATTCGTGCGGGCCAGCTGTATGGCTTCAAGGTGTGCGGCCCATTCAAGCCGGCAGAAGGGTTGAGGTTCAACGAGCAGAAACTGCTGATGGATCCCTATGCGAAAGCGCTCACCGGAAAGTTTCGCAATTGGCACAATCTGTTGCTGGCGTATGACGCCCAGACTCCTGAGAAAGACCTGACACAGGATCTGCGAGACAATACGCGAATGGCGCCAAAATCGATCGTCATCGATGATCGATTTGACTGGCAAGGCGATACCCCACCGGGGATTCCGTTCGAAAAGCTGGTGATCTATGAGGTGCATCCAAAAGGCTTTACTGCTCATCCGTCGGCGAAGGTGCAGCATCGTGGAACGTATCTGGGGTTTGCCGAGAAAATACCCTATCTCCGTCATCTGGGGGTCAATGCGGTTGAGTTGTTGCCTGTGCATGAACACTATGTAGAAGATTTTCTCCTCGACAAAGGACTCACAAATTATTGGGGTTATAACACCATCGGGTTCTTTGCTCCGGAATCGTCGTATGGCACTCAGCGGGCGCCTGGGTGCCAGGTCGTTGAGTTCAAAACGTTGGTGCGAGAACTCCACAAGGCCGGTATCGAAGTGATTCTCGATGTGGTCTACAACCATTCAGCCGAAGGAAACGAACGTGGGCCTACACTGTGTTTTAAGGGCATCGATAACCCTTCGTACTATTGCTTGTCCGGGGTTGGTGAAGAACCGGGACGCTATTACATGAACTACACCGGTTGCGGGAACAGTATGAATCTCGCCGATACTCACGTCATTCGATTCGTGATGGATTCGCTTCGGTATTGGGTGGACGTCATGCACGTGGATGGGTTTCGCTTCGATCTTGCCGCTGTCTTGGGCCGAGAGGCAGGGAGGTTTCATGCATCAGCGTCCTTCTTCGACGCGCTCGCGCAAGACCCTGTTCTACAACGCGTGAAGCTGATTGCCGAGCCGTGGGACATCGGAGATTATCAGGTTGGAAACTTCCCGGTCGATTGGTCCGAATGGAACGGCCGCTTCCGGGACACCATCAGAAAGTTCGGCAAGGGCGATGCAGGGCAACTGAAAGATCTGGGTTGGCGGCTGACTGGGTCAGCCGATCTCTATGGCGATGACGGCCGCTCGGCTTACAACAGTGTGAATTTTGTGACGTGCCACGATGGATTCACGCTGCGCGATCTTGTCTCGTACAACCGCAAACATAATGACGCCAACATGGAGGGCAACCGCGACGGCTCGGATGACAATCATTCTTGGAATTGCGGCATCGAGGGGGAAACGAACGATGTCGCGGTGATCCGGCTGAGAAAGCAGCTTGTGAAAAATCACATCTGCACGTTGTTCTTCTCCATGGGCACACCGATGCTGCTGGGCGGCGATGAATGTCTGCGGACTCAAAAGGGTAATAACAACGCCTATTGCCAGGACAACGAGGTTGGATGGTTCAATTGGAATGACGTGACGAATCACGCCGACATGCTCGGGTTTGTCACAAAGACTATTGCCTTCACGAAGCGCTACACGGTCTTGCAGCAACGCAAGTTTTTTCAGGGGCGCGATCTCGACGATGACACGATTCCCGATATCACCTGGTTTGGACCGGATCTGGGCCCGCCCCGGTGGGATGATCCGGAAGCACGTATCCTCTGCTATCGCCTCGATGGCGGAGAGGCGCCGTCGGTCTTGGGGGAGTATCACCTGTATATCGTCTTGAATGCAGATTTTCGGCTTCAGGCGGTGAGGATTCCCTCGCCGGGTGCTGGGCAGGCATGGCATCGGGTTATCGATACCAGTTTGCCCAGCGGGGAAGACTTCCATGAGGCGGGAGAGGAGATACGAATAGAGCCGGGGGATTCGTATCTCGTCAATCCGCGATGTGTCGTGGTACTACTAAGCAAGTAGGGTAGAGAATTGAAAGAACAGCGCGTCACTCTTTGACCGTCATCGTCATCGTGATTGGCTGCAGGGGATTATCGAATTCGTCGCGAGGGGCGGCGACGATCTTGTCCACCACCTCCATGCCTCGAAAGACTTCGCCGAAGACAGTGTAGGTGCGGTCCAGCCCGCTGCTGTCATCGACACAGATATAGAACTGCGAGC
>JAKDNQ010000337.1 GCA_030456405.1 Nitrospira sp. | reverse complement strand
ATGCCGCTACCCGCAACGCCTCTTCCCCACTCGCCGCTTCGATCACTCGATACCCGTAGCTGTTCAATGACTGAGCCACGAAGGTGCGGACCATGTCCTGGTCCTCGACGACGAGCAGGGTTTCTGAGCCTCTCCTGTGGGGAACCGACGGCGTCTCAGCCACAGCCGGGGCCGTGAGCACGCGTGGGTAATAGAGATGGAATGTGGCCCCTTGATTGAGCGCGCTGTCGGCAAAGATATAGCCCTGGCTTTGCTTGACGATCCCATACACCGTCGCCAGCCCCAGACCCGTTCCTTGCCCCACCTCTTTGGTCGTAAAAAATGGCTCGAACAGATGAGAGAGCGTCTCAGGGCTCATCCCGTGGCCGGTGTCGCGAACGCTCACATGCACATAGTCTCCCGGCGGCATCATCCGATGACGATCCGGCCGCTCAGACGTCACCGAGACATTACGTGTGGCGATCGCGACGGTTCCTCCATGCGGCATCGCGTCGCGGGCATTGATGGTCAGATTCATCGTGACTTGGTTGAGTTGTCCTGTGTCGCCGTTAATCGACCAGAGATCCGGCGCAAGATCCATCGCCAACTTCACCTCTTCACCCAGCAGCCGGCTGAGCATCGAGCTGATCGACTGCAGCGAATCGTTGAGGTTCAGTGGTTGCAGCAGGAGGACCTGCTTGCGGCTGAAGGCGAGTAATTGCTTGGTCAGCTCACCGGCCCGTTCGCCTGCCCGCAAGGTTTCTACCGCCATCATATGCCGAGAGTCCTCCGGCGGCATCTGGTCAAGGAGCAGCGCACTGTACCCATTGATGACGGTGAGCAGATTATTGAAGTCGTGCGCTACCCCGCCCGCCAACTGGCCGACTGCCTCCATCTTTTGCGCCTGACGGCCCCGCGTTTCCAGCCGGATGCGCTCCGTAATGTCGATCAGAAATCCGATCGAACCGGTGGGACTGCCGTCCGGATCGCGCAGGCCTATGCTCCAAACGCTCACGTTCACCGGCACCCCGTCTTTTTTCTTCAGGAGCAGTTCCTTGTTCTGCCCCATCTCGCCCTGCATGACGGACGCCCATAGGCTGCTCGATTCTTCCTTCTCCATCTGAGGCAGGTAGGAAAGTTCACGCCCTAGCACCTCCTCTTCCGTCCAGCCGAACGTCTGCGTGGCGGCATTGTTCCACCGTTTAACGAAACCGGACTCATCCAGCTCGATGATGGCCAGCGGGGACTGTGCGAGGATCGCATGTAGATGTGTCGTCGCTCTGTGAAGTTCCAGGTTGACTCGCTGCAACTCACCCGTTCGTTCCACGACGCGCTGCTCCAACCTGTCCTGAGCCTTGCGGCGTTCGTCGGCCTCCAGCGCAATGGTCACCATCGCCGCCAGCGACGAGGCAAAGAGCTTCTCCTCCTTCGTCCAGATCCGGGCGCCGCCGATCTGTTCAAGGCACAGCACACCCACCACCTGACCGTCCCTCCAGATGGGCGCGTCCAGCATCGCGCCGATGTTCAACGGAATGAGATAGGCTTCGGCGAACTCGCACGTGCGCGGATCCGTCAGGGCATCCTCGGCATCGATCGTACAGGTCCCTGTCTTAAGCGCATGGAAATAGGAGGGGAACAAGCTTCTGGACAGGCGCATGCCACTGGTATGCCGCTTCGCCGTGGCTTCGTAGAGGTCGTGCAGGAGGAGGAACGACCCTGTCTCGTCCAAAAACCACACGCTTCCTCGCTCAACCGCAGGGGTCCGGGTGGCGCATTCTGTCACCATCTGCAGCGAATGCGTCAACGGTCCAGCGTGGAACTCCTGGTTCTTGGTCAGCGTGTACAATTCCTCCTGACAGATTTTCAGCTGCAGGGCCCGGCGCTGCTCGGCGTTCTCCTCCCGTTTGCGCTCGCTGATATCGAGCAGCGCCGTCCGCCAATGGGTGATGGGGCCCGGCTCCCCGTGCACCGCCAGGCTCTCGAGATAGATGTAACACAAGGGGCCGGTCTCGTTCCTGAGTCGCACCTCACAGGTGTGTCGCGTGCCGGTCTTCACGACGTCCTGGCAATGCCGCTGGAAGATGGCCTGATCCTCCGGTTCCACGAAGCAGGCAAGAGGCTGTCCGATCAGCTCCCGCCGATTGGGGCCGAGCAGCGTCGCGGCTCTCAGATTGGCTTCCACAATCGTGCCGGATGTATCCAGTGTGAGATGCGCGATCGGAGAAAAATCGTAGAGGTCCACATAGCGAACGCGAGCCACCTCGAGCTCCACCTGGGACTGGCGCAGCTCGTCGTTCTGCATGTCCAGCTCGACCTGGTGTACTTGTAGTTCATGCACAAGCTGTTGCAAGTCGTTGATGGGCATGGCTGCGACGTCGCGCTTGGTCGCCTGCAGCAGCTGCTCCGCCTGCGCACGGAGTGCAGCGCCCTTCGTGGACTTGTCCGGTTTCCTGGCCATCACGTCTCCTTTTCAAGAGAGGCGGAAGTCGAGGGTAACTGTTGATCCATGACAGTTCTGACGCTTCACGCGCCAGAGCTGCGAATCCTCGTTTGCAGCGGAAGCGCTCATGAATAATCCGAGCTTGGACCCTTAGTTGGCACGTGTTTTTCGTGGGGGGGGACGCTTTTACGATGCTGTTGTCCGGAGCCCACAGAGTTTTCTCTCAGAGCGATGAGAATGGGACATCGACGCGTGGGAGGAGTCTAGCGATTCCCCTTCCTCGATACAATGAGAAAGTGCAGCCAAATTCGCGCGAGTCTCGCGAGAAAGCAGGGCGGGTGAGACGGTCTGAAGGCACGGCTATGGCTCAAGCTGGGAAGGCCGAAAGCCGGGATTCGAAGTTCCGAACTCTCAGCCTTCAATCCGTCAAATCGACTTGTCCAAGAGGTCACGCAGACGCCTAGCCAAATCATCGGGCAGGAAAGGCTTTTGGATAAAGACGGTTCCTGGCTCATCGAGAAAGGCCGGCCTTGTGGAATCGACATAGCCTGACATATAGAGCACCCTGAGGCCGGGCCAGATATGTTTCAGTCGCTCCGCAACGACGAGACCGGACATATGCGGCATAATCACGTCGGTGACAAGGGCGTGGATGGGTTCGGGCAAGGACGCCGCTGCCCGCAAGGCCTCTTCACCATTTGTGGCTTCTATCACCTGGTACCCCTCCTGTTTTAACGCCTGAACGATGAGAGCGCGAACCGAATCTTGATCCTCGATGACGAGGAGGTTTTCTGTGCCTTTCCTACGGCGAAGAGGCGTCGTCTTTGCCACAGCCGGGGTTGCGATCACGCGTGGGTAATAGAGATGGAATGTGGCCCCTTGATTGAGCGCGCTGTCGGCAAAGATATAGCCCTGGCTTTGCTTGACGATCCCATACACCGTCGCCAGCCCCAGACCCGTTCCTTGCCCCACCTCTTTGGTCGTAAAAAATG
>JAKDNQ010000336.1 GCA_030456405.1 Nitrospira sp. | reverse complement strand
GCTGTGCGACCCTTCGGCATCCACTCGGCCATGCCGACGGCCAAAGCCCTCCAGCTCTGCCCCAACCTCATACTACTTCCCCCCGATCGGCCCCTGTATCGGCAGCTCCATGAGGCGATGCAGCATGTCACCGACCAATTATTCCCTCTCACCGAATGGAGCAGCATCGACGAGTTTTATGCCGACACGACACAGCTCCAGACCCGCTATCCCGATCCTCGCTCGCTCGGACAACTCGTGAAGGATGCGCTGTACGAGGCCACGGGCTTGCGCTGCACCATCGCCGTCGCGACCGGTAAAACCGTTGCGAAAATCGCCGCGGATAGTCACAAGCCGGACGGACTGGTGACGGTCCAGCCCGGTACGGAAGAAGCCTTCCTGGCGCCGCGGTCTGTGCGCGCCTTGCCGGGGATCGGTCCCAAAACCGCCGCGCGCCTGGCGCCGCTCGGACTCAAGACCATCGGTGATCTATTGGACCCACGCTGGGATCACCCCTTGCGTCACATCTTCGGCACGCGACTCCACTGGGTTCGAGAGCTGGCGCGGGGGATCGACCACGAACCGGTGGTGGCCGACCGGGAATCCAAAAGCCTCAGCCACGAGACCACGTTCGAGCACGACACACATGACCGTCCTTTTTTAGAACGTACCCTGCGCGGATTCCTCCGCGATCTGGCGCGAGATCTCCGGCAGGAAGGATTGGCCGCCGGATCCTGCACGGTGAAACTGAAAAACTCCCGTTTCGCCATCTCGACCAAACAACATCGCTTTCCACACCCGTTGAATTATGATCCCGACATGTGGCCGACCGTCCAACAGGCGTTACTGGAACTTGTCCGGCCCGGCATCGAGTATCGCTTGGCCGGGCTCGGGCTCTCCTCCTTGACTCCTGCGCCTGCCGGGCTATTCGACCAACGACGAATGAAGGCCGTTGAGGTAATGGACGCGCTGATCGCCAAACACGGGTCGTCTGTGATTGGCTTAGGCGGTGTGAGCGACGACGATGAGTGACGGTCTTCGCTTTTCATCCGAGCGCACAGTCGGTATGATGCAGCCATGTCTGTGAAGGTGAAGACCGGAGACCAGCTTGCTCCTCTGTTGCAAACGGCGAGGGCCCAAGGAAAACGTATTGTGTTCACCAACGGCTGTTTCGATCTGATGCATGTGGGCCATACGCGTTACCTCCAGGCTGCGAAAGACCTGGGCGACCTGCTGGTCGTCGCCGTCAACAGTGATGCATCCGTCAGGAGTTTGAATAAGGCGCCGGATCGACCGGTCGTCTCTGAGACTCAGCGCGCGGAAGTGGTCGCTGCACTCAGTTCAGTCGACTATGTGATTGTCTTCAACGAGCCGGATCCCCGCAGCCTGATCGAAACAGTGCAGCCGGATGTCCTGGTCAAAGGCGGAGACTGGGCAGTGGAACAGATCATCGGTCGCGAGGTCGTGGAAGCTCGCGGTGGGGTCGTCCGTACCATTCCCTTGGTCCCCGGCGTCTCTACCACGTCGATCATTCAACGCATTCGCTCAACTACAACCTAGACAGCAGCAGTGTCCGATACGACCACTACCCATTCAGCATCCCAGTGGCACATGCCTGTCGCCGCGGCGTTAGGAGACGGGGCGGGCCGCCCCTGCGTGACCGGACTGTATGGTTCTGCTGCCGGTCTTGCCCTCACCACACTCCTGCATCCCCAATTGGGAAAACTGGGGCATCGATCATGGCTGATCGTGACCGGGTCAGACGAGGCGGCTGAACGCCTCTTCGACGATCTGCATTTTTTCCATGACCTCACCGGGATTCCGACTACCCCTCTTGCCCTATTCCCGAGATGGGAAACCTTGCCGTACGAGGGCAGCGCGCCCCATGTCGGTCTCATCGCACGGCGGATGAACGCCCTGCATCACATCCGAACCGCACCACAGACCTGTCTGGTGACCTCCATCGCGGCCTTGATGCAACGGCTGTTGCCGGTCACGACCTTCACTAGTACCACCTTGCAATTCAAACGAGAGGGCACAATCGAACGCGAAGCTCTCACAGGCGGACTTTTGCGCCTCGGTTACCGCCGGGTCTCGGTGGTGGAAATCCCTGGTGAGTTCAGTATTCGAGGCGGCATCGTGGATATTTTCTCGACGGCCTATGCCGAGCCGCTGCGTGTCGAATTTCTTGGCGAAACCATCGATTCGCTCCGACTCTTCGATCCTGCCACGCAGAAATCCACCGCGAAGCTGGATCGAGCCGTCGTCCTCCCCGCGCGGGAATACCTGCGTGCAGAAACATCGCCGGATGCCCTCGCTACCATTCCGGCGGATGCCGAGTGGCGCGCGCCGGATCTCTACCCCAACATGGACAGCCTCTTCGAGTATTTCACCGAGCGACCGCTGTTAGTTCTGGATCAGCCGGCTGCATTGACAGGAGCCTGTGAGGATCTCTGGACAAAAATCGACGATGGCTATCTCCACCACGCCGACCGGGAGACGGTCATGCCCTACCCGTCACCGGAGCGATTGTTTCTTTCCTGGTCTGAACTCATGAATCACACGAACGGCTGGCCCACACTTGCGCTTGAACCTCTGACTCCAAGCGATGCGTCATGGAATCCGGTTCAGGCCTTTCCCGCTCAGGCTCCGGCCAGCGCCGGTCTCGGAGCTCGTGGAATGCCCTTCAGCCAGACTCTCGTCATCATGGACCGGCTGCGAGAGGAATGCCGCCTGGTGCTCGTCGCGCGAAGTCGCGGCCAAGTAGATCGATTACTGGCGCTCTTGCGCGAGCACGATGTGCCGGCGATGGGATGGACGACGGGAACCTGGGCCGTGACAAGCAAAACCAAGGCGCCGTTTTATGTCTTGCATGGCGATCTGTCGGCAGGGTTCCTTGCACCGGACTTGCGCCTGGCTGTGCTGACGGAAGAGGAGCTGTTTGCCAAGGGCGCGCGGCATAAACCGCAGGCCAAGAGCAAAGCGGCAACGTTTCTCTCTTCGCTGGAAGATCTCAACGTAGGCGACTATGTCGTCCATGTTCAACATGGCATCGCCAAGTATCGAGGCCTCAACCGCCTCTCAGTGCAAGGATTCGACAGCGATTATTTGATTCTGGAATTTGCCGGCGGCGACAAACTCTACGTGCCACTGGAGCGACTCGACCAGGTGCAACGATACAGCGGCGCGGACGGCCATGCGCCGCGCCTGGAACGGCTAGGCGGCGCCAATTGGGCCAAGACCACCGCGCGTGTGAAGAAGGACATTGAGGAAATGGCCCACGAGTTGGTCGATCTGTACGCGAATCGCGAGCTCGTGACACGCCATGCCTATGGGTTCGACAGCACGATGTACCACGAGTTCGAAGCAGCCTTCGAGTACGAAGAAACGGACGATCAACTCAAAGCGATCCAAGACATTACGCACGACATGGA
>JAKDNQ010000335.1 GCA_030456405.1 Nitrospira sp. | reverse complement strand
GTACGTTGAGGGGTTCGAACGACTGAGAACGAAGTTGGGGGCCTGTTTCAGCAGCCTGTTTACTCGCGGACTTGCCCGCTTCCCATGACGATAAACTTGAAGCACGTCAACTCTTCCAGCCCCATCGGACCCCGGGCATGGATGCGGGATGTGCTGATCCCGATTTCAGCCCCCAAGCCGAACTGATAGCCATCGTTCAACCTGGTCGAGGCGTTCACCAATACCGCACTGGCATCGACTTCGCGCAAAAATCGCATCGCTTTCGGGTAATCTGACGTGACGATCGCTTCCGTATGGCGCGACCCATACTTGGCAATGTGCTCCATCGCCTCATCGACGTGCTTGACCACTTTTACCGCGACGGTGAGATCGAGAAACTCTTTTCCAAAATCGTCGTCGCTCGCAGGCTTGGCCGACGATGACAGCTGGCAGGTTTTCTGGCATCCACGAACCTCGACCTTGGCCGCCACCAATTTCTCAACAAAGGGAGAAAGCCAATACCGCGCAATGCTCTGATGCACTAACAGCGTCTCCACCGCATTACAGGTCGAGGGCCGTTGTACCTTGGCGTTGAAGCAGATCCGCTCTGCCATGGCCGGATCGGCGTCGGCATCGACATAGATATGACACACACCGGCGTCGTGTCGAATGACGGGAATCGTGGCATGCTCGGTGACGACGCGCATCAGCGATTCACCGCCACGTGGAATAATCAGATCGATGTAGCGATCTTGCTTCAGCAGAAGAGGAACGATGTCACGATCCGGCCGCGCGACGAAACTGATCGCCCCGGCAGGGACACCAGCCTTCTCTGCCGCCTCCGACAGGACCGTCGCAATTGCCGTATTTGAATGGATCGCCTCGCTTCCTCCCCGAAGCACGCAGGCGTTCCCGGATTTCAAGCAGAGCGCGGCGGAGTCCGCCGTGACATTCGGGCGGGATTCATACACAATGCCGATCACACCGATCGGCGCCCGCACACGCCCTACCTGCATCCCATTCGGCCTCGTCCACATCTTCGGCATGTCCCCGAGCGGATCGGGAAGCGCAGCCACCTCGCGCAGGCCTGCTGCCATCTCAGCGATTCTCTTGTCCGTGAGACGTAACCGATCTGCCATGGCTTTCTTTTCCAGCGCAGTTCCGAAAGCCTCCAGATCCAGTTCGTTCGCAGCCAGCAACGCGTCCTTCTGCTCTTCCAACGCCTCTGCCATTGCGAGAAGGGCCCGGTTCTTCACTGTCGTCGAAAGCGTGGCCAGTCGGCCTGCCGCCTGTTTCGCTCGCGCGACCAAATCGGCGACATACTCTGGAATCGGGATAGGCGGAACCACTTCCACACCGATCGATTCGATTGGTTCGACCGACGTACCCACCTGGCTGTTTGGATTAGAAAGCATACACAGGATTACCACGAATGTTATTGAGACAGGATACAGTGGGAGTTTCAACGGGGTCAAGACGAGTGTTCACAGCCAACAGACCGCCGTCAGGGCTTGAGTGTGCGCGAAGATCAGACTTGCCTCGCCAGAGCAGAAACCACTATCGGGCAGAGGCTACGGACTCGTGGTCTGTTCGCCCGCAATTGGCGGATCCATTGAAGCGCTTCCATCTATCGCACCTCCATCAGGAACGAACGGGAACTCTTCCATTGGTGGTGGTTCTGGAGGAGAAGGCACAGTCCCTTGCGGCACGATCGGAGCCGAGGAAGGGCTGGAAGGCACCGTCCCTTGCGGCACGATCGGAGCGGAAGAAGGGCTGGGGTGTTGAAAGATCCAATCACGATAGGTGGGGCGGCCCTCGAAATGCCGGACAGCAAGAGGGAAATTGCGCTGTCGAAACGGCTTCGCGCGACTCTTACTCCGAACACCCATGATACCGCCTGTCGGCGCCCGTACATATTCCCATTCTCCATGCTCCATTGGATCAAGATAGACCTTGCGCAAAAACGGTTTGGGCAATCTCGTGAGGTCGGCCAACGTCTGAGGATACATCTCTCCAGGCATCACACGGCCGGCCTTTTTTGTCGCAGAATATAACGCAAGCGCATTCTGAATCTCGATCCCTTTAGCCAAAAGATCTATCTCGAGTTCCCGTTGCACCGTCGTCTTCCATTGTTTTGCCGCAGCGGTCGTGGCAATCCCGATAAGAACGATGGCGAACATGAGCATCAGGTAGGTGACTCCTCGCTCATTGATGATCTGCTGGCGGTAGCTGATGGCCATTGAACTATTGTGGCTGTTCGGGGGCTTCTTCGGAGAGGGCTTCTTTGGAGAGGGCTTCTTCGGAGAGCAAGACCATATGTTCCACTCGTGATTGGCGGTCTAACAACGTCACAGCCTCGGGTGTAATCGCTTTCACCACAATATGACCTTCAACAGTTTCTCCTGCCCGGACAACATGAAGGTCGTCCTCCTTCGTCAGCACAGCCATTTCGCCCTTTTTCCGCGAGACCTCATCCAACCGGACAAACCCGAGATAATGGAATAAGGCCAACCCTGCAAGGGCGGCCTGTTGACGCCGGGCCTGCTCCGACCCAGCATCGATCTCCGGCGGATTCGCATAAGCAGCCTCTGACGCATCAACCCGTGGCGGCGCAAAGATATTGCGTGGCGGTGTAACGGTCATCTCTCGTTGAGTCCGTGTGGATTCGAGGAAATTGAGCTGCACCTGTAACTCGTCCACTCTTCCACGGGTTGGCCGAGGCGTAGAAGCAGGGCCGCTCACATTCGTCAGCGGCACACGTTCGGGTTTTCCCACAGTCAACCATTCCCACGCAACAATTCCACCCCAGAGCAGACCTAACCCGACCAATGTCGTTATTTTCTTTTGATTCGTCGTCAGCATATCTGGGCATTATTGAAGCGCTGGCTTGTCGGGTTCGCCTCGAAGATATGTGGCAATCTTAATGTCGAAGGTCAACGTCTGGCTTTGTTGAGCTTCGGAGGGCGCAAGTTCCAAGTCCTCGATGTAGACCAATTCCTCAGCCGTCTCCAGGCCATGAAGAAACCGTCGAACATCCTCATAACGACCAGTCATGGTACCCTGGAGCACACCCTTATTCGTATTGGCCACCAGCGTGGGCTCAGTCTTGTAGGAGAGCGCAGGAAGGATCACACCATTACGCTTTGCCTCCTCAGTAATGCCCAGCGCTAAGGGAGCAAAATCCCGCTCAACAGGCAAAACCGGCCAGACCTGCGCAAGATCTTTCCGCGCTTTCATTGCGGCCTTATGGTGCGTGAATTCTTGACGGGCTCGATTCGATTCCAATTCCAATTTCACGAGACTCTGCTCGGCTCCTTCCACCCCAACGGTACGGACCACCCACAAGATTCCGGCCAACAGCAAAATCCACATGAGCCATGGGATTAAAACGCCGTAGGGTTTTCGCAATTGCTGAAGGATGAAATCCATCATGCC
>JAKDNQ010000334.1 GCA_030456405.1 Nitrospira sp. | reverse complement strand
GGCCCTAATCCGGTGATCGCAAGAGAATCCAGTCTGAAATATTGCCGGCTCACATTGAACACCTGCTCCACATTCACGCAATCGATATGAGCCAACATGGTATTGAGAGACGTATGCCTTCCGTATGTGAGCTCGTCCTTCGCCAGTTTATTCATACGGCTGTGCGAACTCTCTAAGCTCAGCATCAAGCTGCCCTTCATTTGCGCCTTAATCCGCTCAAGCTCGTTCCGTTCGATGCCTTTAATCCCAATCTGTCGGATCTCTCGGCAAACAAGATCCACGACGCGATCGACTTCTTTCGGCCTTGTCGCCGCATAGACCGTAATCATGCCACCATCCGAATAACCGGCCAAGAAAGAGTAAATCGAATAGGCGAGACCCCGCTTCTCTCGAACTTCTTGAAATAATCGTGAACTGACACTGCCGCCCAATACGCTATTCAACGCGTACAGCGCATATCGATCCTGATGTCCCGCAGCAACGCCTTTGAGGCTGAGGCAAAGATGCACCTGCTCTAATCGTTTTTTCTTCAGCAAGACACCGCTATGAACGCTAGGCGGGCGGCGCCCATTGATGGAAGACGTCTTTGCGGCCCTGCCATTGCTGAAATACCGGGAAACCAGTCGATCAAGTTTAGTTTGC
The DNA here is from genome assembly GCA_030456405.1 of Nitrospira sp. The sequence goes on along the minus strand of JAKDNQ010000334.1, from coordinate 2,774 downwards.
TCGAAGCTTCCGGCAATTGAAACGACCGTCTGCCCCGGATCGTAACGCGCTTCGATATAGTCAAACAGATCCTGCCGTCGCAAGCCTTCGATCGTCTTCTCTCGACCAAGAATGGAGCGACCAAGCGGATGGCGCTCCAGCACTTGCGCCATATGGAGTTCTTGCACGAGATCTTCCGGGTCATCTTGGACCATGCGGATTTCTTCCAGAACGACCTGTTTTTCTTTTTCGATTTCTTTGGGCGCAAAACGAGAATGGTGGAACAGGTCGGAGAGGAGTTCGAGCGCCTGCTCCAAATGCTGATCCAACACCTTCACGTAATAGGTCGTCGTTTCACGCGAGGTGAAGGCATTCATCTCTCCACCCAGCGCGTCGATCTCGCGTGAAATCTCTGCAGAGGAACGCTTGAGCGTCCCTTTAAAGAGCATGTGCTCTATGAAATGGGAATACCCTGCTTGGCAAGATTGCTCATCCCGAGACCCGGTGTTGACCCACACACCCACGGTGACCGACTTGAGCGTCGGCATCCGTTCGGTGACCACCCGCACCCCGTTGTCCAAGACGAGCTTGCGATACAAGACAGTTACCTGGCAGACTGATCCGGTGAGCCGGCCCCGGCCGGAGCCGGCATGGCTTCCTTGCGACTGAGGCGAATTTTTCCTTGTCGATCCACCTCTAAGACCTTGACCAGGATTTGATCGCCTTCCTTCACCTCGTCGGATACAGCTTGGACTCGATGGTGCGCCAACTGCGAGATGTGCACCAGCCCGTCGGTTCCCGGCAGAACCTCGACAAACGCCCCGAAGTCCATAATCTTCCGAACCGTTCCCATATAGATCTTCCCGATCTCGACCTCTTCGGTAATCCGGCTGATCATGTCCTTGGCCTTCTCCGCCGAGGCTCCGTCAACCGACGCGATCGTCACGGTTCCGCTGTCGTCAACGTTAATCTTAACCCCGCAATCCGCAATGATGCCGCGGATCGTTTTGCCACCTGGACCGATGATTTCGCGGATCTTGTCCTGCTTCACCTTCATTGTGAAAATTCGTGGCGCGTAGGCCGACAGCGTGGTTCTTGGCGCGGGAAGCGCCTTCTCCATGCAACTCAAAATGTGCAAACGGCCCGCCTTGGCTTGCTCCAAAGCCTGCTGCATCAACGCCGACGTAATGCCGCCGATCTTGATATCCATCTGTAACGCGGTCACGCCCTGCTTGGTGCCGCAGACCTTAAAGTCCATGTCACCCAGGTGATCCTCCAGCCCAAGAATATCGGAAAGGATCATGACCCGATCGCCTTCCTTGATCAGACCCATCGCAATCCCAGCCACCGCTTCCCTGATCGGAACGCCGGCGTCCATCATGGCAAGGCTCCCGCCACACACGGTCGCCATAGAGGAGGATCCGTTGGATTCGAGGATGTCCGACACGATGCGGAGCGTGTAGGGAAAGGCTTCTTTGCTCGGCACCACCGGGGCCAACGCCCGTTCGGCCAATGCGCCATGGCCGACTTCCCGGCGTCCCGGTGAGCGAAGCGGCCGCGCCTCGCCGACGCTGAATGGCGGAAAATTATAATGGAGCATGAACGTCCTCATGTACTCCCCTTCCAATGCATCGATCCGCTGCTCGTCGTCCGTGGTCCCCAACGTGACCACGGCCAAACTTTGAGTCTCGCCTCTCGTGAAGATCGCAGAGCCGTGTGTCCGTGGCAGCGCGCTGACTTCACACGTAATCGGGCGAATATCAGCCGGGCCTCGTCCATCCGCCCGCGATCCCTTCTCCAGAATCATGTTCCGTACTTCCGTATACTCCAAATCGTGAAACACCAGCTTGACGTGCCGTTCCCGATTTGGATCGTCCAAACTCTTGAGTTGTTGAACGGCGTTGTCCTTGACTTCGTCCAACCGCTCCTGCCTGGCCGCTTTATTCGGAATCATGATGGCCTCGCGAATCCCTTGCGCCACTAGTGCCTTTACCTGAGCGGCAAGCGCGTTGTCGATCGCCTCCTTCGTCACGTTTCGCTTAGGCTTGCCGGCAACGGCTTGCAGTTCGCGAATCTTGGCCACAATCTTCTTGATTTCTGCATGGGCGAGTTCGATCGCCTCGAGCATGATGGCTTCGGACAGTTCGTTCGCCCCCGCCTCGACCATCATGACCGCATCGGCCGTTCCAGCCACAACGAGGTGCAGCTCGCTCTTCGCCACAGTCTCAAGATCCGGGTTCACGACGAACTTGCCATCCAGTCGACCAATCCTCACGCCTGCGATTGGATTGTCGAACGGAATATTCGAGACGGTCAGGGCAGCAGAGGAGGCGATAATACCGAGGATGTCGGACGAGCCTGTCTGATCGGCCGAGAGGACTGAGGCGATGACTTGGGTCTCGAAGTAATAGCCCTCAGGAAAAAGTGGGCGGAGCCCCCGATCGATCTGCCGGCTGGTCAACACCGCTTTTTCTGACGGCCGCGCTTCCCGCTTGAAGTACCCGCCGGGAATTTTCCCGGCTGCGAAGGATTTTTCCTGATAATCGACCGTGAGGGGAAGAAAATCGATACCTGGCTTGGCAATCTGTGAGGCTACGGCCGTCGCTAGCACAACGGTGTCGCCGTATGAAGCCCAAATCGAACCGTCTGCTTGTCGTGCCACACGACCGGTCTCGAGCCGCAGAATACGCCCGGCAACCTCTATTTCAACTGTGTGTACCATCTGGGTCTCCTCTGGTTAGGCCCCACAGATGCCCACAGAGATAATCTCATCCAAAAGTGTTGAGTTTTGAGTG
>JAKDNQ010000333.1 GCA_030456405.1 Nitrospira sp. | reverse complement strand
GCGCCGAGAAATCAGGTCGAAGCCTCCTTGGCGGCGCTGTGGAAATCCGTGCTGCAGGTCCCCGAGGCGGGCATCCATGACAACTTCTTCGAGCAGGGCGGCCACTCCCTGGTGGCGACGCAGCTCGTCTCCCGGATCCGCGAGCTGTTTGAGGTCGAGGTCTCCCTTCACGCGCTGTTTGAGCGACCGACCATCGCGGCACTGGCCGAAGAAGTGACACGGGTGCGCCGGCGGGAGCAGCCGGCGTCCCTGCTGCCGCCGATCGTTCCGGTGCCCAGGGATCAGCCGCTTTCTCTTTCCTATTCTCAGCAACGCATGTGGCTGATGCATCAACTCGCCCCTCAGAGCACGGCGTATCACATGCCGTTCGCATCGCGGCAGCGGGGCCGCCTCAACAAGGCCGCCCTCCGGAGCACGATCGACGCCCTCTGTCGCCGCCATGAGGCGTTTCGCACCACGTTCCGGATGACGGGGGAGGGACCGGTCCAACTCATCCACCCCTTTCGCGCGCCGCACTGGGTTGAAGTCGATCTCACGTCGTTCCCCCGCGACCAGCGCCCACGCGAGGCGCTGCGGCTGGTGGAGGAGGAATCCAACCAGCTGTTCGACCTGGAGCAGGGTCCGTTGGCGCGATTCCTCTTGATCGAACTCGAGCCGGAGGATCACCTCTTGATGCTCACCCTGCACCATATCATCGGCGATCAATGGTCGTTCGGGGTCATCGGGCATGAGTTTGCCTTCTTCTACAACGCGTTGTGCCGAGGCGAAGTTCCTTCGGCAAAGCCGATCGCCATTCAGTATGCCGACTACGCGGTCTGGCAGCGCCGGTGTCTGACCGACGAGTGGCTCCGCACCCAAGCGGAGTATTGGCAGAAGAAGCTGGCCGGGCTGTCCAAGCTGTCGTTACCGACCGATTACCCACGACCAGTGATGCAAACATTTAATGGCTCACATCGCATGCTGGAGTTGCCCACGTCGTTGATCGAGCGCCTGCAGCACTTCAGCGCCGAACACCATGCGACGGTGTTCATGACCCTGCTGGCCTGTTTCCAAATTCTCCTGAGTCGCTATGCCGGGCAAACCGATATCGCCGTGGGCTCGCCGATCGCCAACCGGACGCAATCCGCGGTCGAACCGATCATCGGGTCGTTTGTGAATACCCTCGTCTTGCGGACCGATCTCTCCGGCGACCCGACATTCATCGAGGTGCTGGCCCGGGTGCGTGGCACGGCGTTAGAGGCCTATGCCCATCAGGACTTTCCGTTCGATAAGTTGGTCGAAACGATGCACTCCGCGCGCGACCAGAGCTCCGCCCCGCTGGTGCAGGTCCTCTTCAATGTACCGAATGCCCCTATCGGGGAAATCACCGTCCAAGGATTGAGTTGGGTGCCGTTCGAGGTGGAGGCGCAAGCCGCACAATTCGACTTGAGCTTGACGATCGAGACGGAGTTCTCTCGAAAAGCCTATTTGACGTTCAATACCGATCTCTTCGGGCCGCAGACCGCTGAACGGATGTTGGGGCAGTATAAAACCCTCCTCCAGAGCGCCTTGGCGAATCCGCAGAGCAAGCTGTCCGAGCTTCCGACACTGACTGAACCCGAGCGCCGACAAATGTTGCAGGACTGGAACCGTACGCAACGAGATTATCCACAGTCTGCATGCTTCCCTCAGTTGTTTGAGGCACAAGTCGAGAGGACGCCTGACGCCATGGCGTTGTCGATGGGAAAGAAGACACTGCGGTACGGTGAGCTCAATGCCCGGGCTAATCAGCTGGCACGCTATCTCCAAACGCTGGGCGCCCGACCTGGGGTCGCGGTGGGTATCGGTCTTGAACGATCCTCGGAAATGGTCATTGCGTTGATGGCCGTGCTTAAAACCGGCGCCGCCTATGTGCCGCTGGATCCGGACTATCCACGGGAGCGACTGCGGTGTATGGCACAGGATGCCTCGGTCGCCGTCGTGCTCACATCCGAGTCGCTGGCGGATCGGTTTGATGCGCAGGGCTGCCGTAGGCTGTGTCTCGATCATGAGTGGGGAAAGATCGCGCAGGAAGCTGACCATAATCTGGGCCCGATCGGCACGCCTCAGGATTTGGCGTACCTCCTGTATACCTCGGGGTCGACAGGACAGCCGAAGGGGGTGGAAATCCCGCACCGCGCGCTGGTGAATTTCTTGTGGTCGATACGGCAGGAGCCGGGCTGTTCGGCTCAAGATGTCCTGCTCTCCGTCACGACCCTGTCGTTCGATATCGCCGGGTTGGAGCTGTATCTGCCGTTACTGGTCGGAGCCCGGGTCGAGATCGCTACTCGCGCCGTGGCCATGGATGGACGGCAATTGCGGGCTCTCTGTGAAACCGTGCAGCCGACGATCATGCAAGCGACCCCGGCCACCTGGCGCATGCTGGTGGAGGCGGGATGGCAGGGCAGTAACAGACTGACAATACTTTGCGGAGGGGAACCTCTTCCCCCCGATCTTGCGGCCTCATTGTTGGATCGGAGCGTTGCTCTATGGAATATGTATGGCCCGACCGAAACCACGATCTGGTCCACGATCGAGAGAATCGAACGGAGCGATGGGGAGATCACCATTGGGAGACCCATTGCCAATACGGACGTGTACATCTTGGATCCATTCCTCCAACCGGTGCCCATCGGCGTGGCCGGTGAGCTCTACATCGGGGGCCATGGGCTGGCCCGCGGCTATCGCGGGCGGCCTGAGTTGACCCAGGAGCGGTTCATTCCTCATCCATTTTATCCAGATCCGCTCGCGAGACTGTATCGAACGGGAGACTTGGCACGGTATCGCCCGGATGGTCGCATCGTGCACCTCGGTCGATTGGATCATCAGGTCAAGATTAGAGGGTACCGGATCGAATTGGGCGAGATCGAGGCCGCGCTGAGCCGTCATCAAGTCGTCCGTCAGGCCGTGGTCATAGCAAGGGACGATCATCAAGGTGTCAAGCAGTTAGTAGCGTATGTGGTCTGCCAGGATGGCCCCGCCCCAAACCAGCCGGAGCTTCGCTCGTTTCTGCGGTCCGAGATTCCCGAGTATATGGTCCCCTCACTCTTCATCTTTCTGAAGGCCATGCCCTTGACAGCCAATAACAAGGTCGATAGGAAAGCATTACCGGCTCCAGACTCCACTCTCGCGAGTAGCGCTGTTCATGTTGCGCCGCGCGATGGGATGGATATACAGATGGCGGCCTTGTGGCAACAGGTGTTCGAGATCGACAAGGTCGGAATTCACGACAACTTTTTCGATCTCGGCGGCCATTCGCTCAAAGCGGCGCAGCTCTTCCACCTCATTGAACAGGTCTATGGCCGACGGCTCCCGCTTTCGACCTTGTTTCACGCCCCGACGATCGCCGGACTCACGTCGGTACTTGCGCAGGAGCACTGGACCGCGCCCTGGCAGTCCCTCGTCGCCCTACAGC
>JAKDNQ010000332.1 GCA_030456405.1 Nitrospira sp. | reverse complement strand
GGAACCCTGCGGAAGAAATCATGAAGGCTTCAGTCGAACGCGATGCCGATCTGATTGTGATGGGGGCTCAAGGGCTGGGCGCCATCGACCGGTTTCTTCTGGGGAGTGTGTCAACGCGGGTGGTCCAGCATGCGGCCTGTGCCGTGCTCGTCGTTCGATCAGAGCGCAAGAAGCCTTCGAGGGCTCTGGACAAGTTTCCTGGGGTATCGAGTGGGGTGATCGGTTGACCTTGCTCCCCCAGTTGGCGACTCCGTAATCCACGTTGGGCTAGCTAGCAGGCTGCGGAAAAACTCGATTTATACACAAAATGCCGTTGAAATCTTCCATATGGCGCCGAGGTCAAAACAGGTTCAGGATGCTCAAAAAGACTGTCCAGCAAGGCCAATTGAAAGATCGTAGCGGAGTTTGATCACACACTATATTTATTCGCAGCCTGTTAATGCTAGGACGAATTCTATGGCTTCCGTGTGGGTCATGCCGCTTGGTCAAACACCAGGCTACCTCGATCCGCAAAGCCAGGAGGCGTTGTACGAGGTGGATGTCAGTGGGATGGCGCTCCGCTTTTCGATCAGAGACCAGCAGGGGGAAGCCATCGAGAGTGTGAAAAGACATTCTATGAGTATGTGATGATAGGCGGAAGAATTGAAATGCTGACAATTGAACAGGGTTTGGGAACATTCATTGTCACCGGCAGTAACGGGTGGATTAGATGCTCGTTCATTGATCGCGTCGGAGAGGACTATACGGAATTATTCTGCAGTTCTACGTTTTATCTTTTACATTTTACCTTTGACGGTTCTTGAGAGCCACGCTGGTGAATTGTTTAGCATCCTGAGAGAGGGAGGTGTGCATGAACAGTCAAAAGATGCGGTGGGGATGGGCTCTTGTACTTGCCGTCACGTGCGGGTTCTGGTGGGAGGCGGCTGGGCCGATTTTCGCTCAGTCGGAACAAGTCGTCGAAGTCACGATCAAGGATTTCAAGTTCGTGACGAAGCAGGGGGTGCTCCGCCTCGGATTCCCTTCTGTGATTAAGGTCAGGAACGAAGATGCTGAACGGCACGACTTTGGCTCGACCATGTTCGAGGGCATTCCGACTCGGATTGAAAAGGACGGGGTGATCGTCCATGGCCGAGGCTTGGGCGGAGTATTTCTCGACCCCAAACGGGAGGCGGTCATTCGGTTCAACATGTCGCGGCCTGGCCGGCATGAGTTCCGGTGTTCTATCCATCCAAACATGATCGGTGAATTGCTCTTGCTCACCGCGCAGGTGGTGTAAGCATAAGGCGCAAGGGCTAGAGGTGATGGGCGAAGGGTTCGAGCGTAAGTAAAACTCAAACAAACGGAGACGCACCGTGAAGGTACTTGTGGCGACGGATGGATCGAAATATGGGCAATGGGGGCTAAATTGGGTGGCCAAGCTGCCGTTCGTCAAGCCGCCACGGGTGACGGTGCTGCATGTGCTAGATCTCCGCGCGCTCCGTGCGCCGTTTCTATCGCAGCTGGTGATGGCCGGCAACGAACGGTACATTCAGGAAGGAATTCAGCGTCTGGAAGCGTGCTCGACGAGAACCCTCGAAGAGGCCACACAGCAGTTGACGTCCCTGAAGCTGACGGGCACAGCCCGCAAGGAGCAAGGGGCGGTCGCACCGACGATCTTAAAACACGCGCCAAAACGAGATGGGCTCCTGGTGGTGGGCAATCAAGGCCTCGCCGCCATCGACCGCTTCATGCTCGGTAGTGTGTCGACGAAGCTCATCCAGCATGCGACCTGTCCTGTGCTTGTCGTCAAGAACAAGGCGGTCCCATTGCGGCGGATCGCTTTGGCGACCGATGGATCGGACGCATCGGCCAAAGCCCTGGAATTCGTGCTGACCAAGTTTCAGGCGGATCGTTCGATCGGCAAGGACGGGCGGGCGCCGATTCATGTGAGCGTGATTCATGTGATGCCGTTCAGCAATTACCGGGAGCTGAAGGATGCCCGGAAATTACTCAAACAAAGCGTGCGGAAGCTGATCAAGGCGGGATTTGCGGCCGAGGCTATCTGTCAATCTGGGAAGCCTGCTGAAGTGATCATGAAGGTGGCCGCCAAACAGCATGCCAATCTGATCGTGATGGGGGCCCAAGGTCTTGGCGCTATTGCCCGGTTTCTCATCGGGAGCGTATCGACGCGGGTGGTGCAGCACGCGAACTGTTCTGTGCTCGTCGTTCGATGATAGAGCGAGAACAACCGGAGAGCCTCGGACAATTGTTCGGCTGGCAGATTTTTACCCATCCTTCCGGGTGCGTGACACCGAAATGAGATCATCACTATGCCGGTGAATAAAAAAATTTCCTTTTCGATTTGGTATGTCGTTCTTGCGATGATTGCGATTGTTCTCGTACACGATTTCATCGTGGCCACGCAGAAGCTCGAAGAGCTTCCGTACAGCGAATTCAGGACACTCGTGGCGGCCGACAAAGTGGCAGAGGTCGCGGTCACTCAACAGAGAGTGACCGGGAAGCTGAAGCCGGAAGAGGGGTCCAAAGAGTCGAAGTTGTTTACGACCGTTCGGGTTGAAGATCCTGATTTAGTCAAGGAACTCCACGCGCGCAGCGTCACATTTAGCGGCGTGATCGAGAGTACGTTCTGGAAAGACCTCCTCTCCTGGGTCGTTCCTGCGCTGATCTTTGGCGGCATCTGGTTCTTTCTCATTCGGCGCTTAGGGCAAGGGCAAAAAGGGTTTATGACGGTGGGGCAATCGAAGGCGAAGATCTATGCCGAGAAGGACACGAAGGTGACCTTCTCGGATGTGGCCGGGGTGGACGAGGCGAAGGAAGAACTCCGCGAGGTGATCGAGTTTCTGAAGACGCCGGAGAAGTTCACGCGGCTCGGAGGGAAGATTCCGAAAGGAATCTTACTCGTCGGCCCGCCTGGCACCGGCAAGACGCTCCTGGCCCGCGCCGTGGCCGGAGAGGCCGGGGTGACCTTTTTCAGCATCAGCGGGTCCGAGTTCGTGGAAATGTTTGTGGGAGTCGGGGCCGCCCGCGTGCGGGATCTGTTCGAGCAAGCCAAGGGCAAAGCGCCCTGTATTATCTTCATCGATGAACTAGATGCGATCGGGAAAGCCCGCGGGATGGGACCAGGAGCGCATGAGGAGCGTGAGCAGACGTTGAATCAATTGCTGGTCGAGATGGATGGCTTCGATCCCCGCATCGGCGTCATTCTGATGGCGGCCACCAATCGGCCTGAAATCCTGGACCCCGCCCTCTTGCGGGCCGGCCGGTTCGATCGTCAGGTCCTGGTCGATCGCGCGGACAAAATCGGACGCCTGGCCATCTTGCGTGTTCATGCGAAGCACGTAGTCCTGGGTCCCGATGCGGACCTCGAGGTGATCGCCGCGATGACCCCCGGGTTCTCGGGCGCCGATCTCGCCAATATCATCAATGAAGCGACACTGTTGACCGTGCGTCGGAATAAAGAGC
>JAKDNQ010000331.1 GCA_030456405.1 Nitrospira sp. | reverse complement strand
AACCAATTACGCTGTGATCTCTGTCCCGATCCCTTTATGGGTGAACACTTCGAGAAGAATGGCATGCGGAATTCGACCGTCAATGATATGGGCTTTGCCGACCCCGCCTCCGAGCGCATCCAAGCAGGCATGGACCTTGGGCAACATCCCTTCGCCGATGGTGCCTCGCTTGACCATCCGTTGCACATCTTTGCGTGAGACGGTCGAGAGATGGCGCCCCTTCGCATCGCGAATACCTTTCACATCGGTCATCATCACCAGTTTTTCCGCGCTCAGCGCAGCGGCCATCGCCCCGGCCACGAGATCGGCATTGATGTTATACGTATTCCCCTCCCGATCGGTGCCGATCGGCGCGATGACGGGGATGTAATGATCCTGCTGAAGTTTTCGCACCAATGTGGGATCGATAGACTGAACCTCTCCGACTAAGCCGAAGTCCTCATCCTCCTCGCCGTCTTCGAGATCCTTGTCCAGACTGGCCGCCCACGCTTTGGCCGTAAGCGGTCGAGACAGCATGAGTCCACCATCCTTTCCACTCAAACCGACCGCAAGTCCGCCATGGCGATTCAAGAGATCGACGATCTCCATGTTGATCTTGCCGGCTAGCACCATCTCCACGATTTCCATCGTGGCCTCATCTGTCACCCGCACCCCATGGCGGAACTTCGCTGCGATATCCAGACGCTGGAGCATCTTATCGATCTGAGGTCCCCCGCCATGCACAATGACCGGATTGAGGCCCACATATTTCAGAAGCACGACATCCTGAGCGAACCGCTCTTTCAAGGGCGCATCGGTCATCGCATGACCGCCATATTTGATGACAATCGTCTTGCCTTTGAACGTGCGGATATAGGGCAGGGCTTCGATCAGGACGTTGGCTTTCTTGATTAGTCTGTTCATATCCAGGCTCCCCAAGCGAAAGACGAACGGTACCCGAAAAACACGGGATGAGCAAGCACACGGTTGGCCCTTCTCGACAACCTCGCATGAGACGGAGGCGCGCCGGCGACCATGCTCACGGCTTTTCGTCCTTCACAACACGCGCGCTTGACGAACGGCCAGCCCGAGGATGGGTCTTGTCATAGACGGCCAGGAGTTGATCCGTCGCCAGGTGCGTATATTTTTGCGTCGTACTCAATGAGGCATGCCCGAGCATTTCTTGAATCGACCGCAGATCGGCCCCTTCATCGAGAAGATGGGTGGCAAAGGAGTGGCGCAAGGTATGGGGACTCACGGAGCCACCGGCCAATCGGTTCGAATAGCGGGCCACGATGCGGGCGACGCTCCGAGTTGTGAGCCGCCCACCCCGACTGTTTCGAAAAATCGGCGACGAGACACGCGTTGTCTTCGTCGTCGGATATCGAGTCTTCGTCAGAGTCTGCTCATCTAGGTAGGCTTGAATGGCCCGTAACGCCACATCACCGATCGGCACAATACGTTCCTTCCGGCCTTTCCCCCGCAAATGGACCACTCCCTCGGATGCGCGGAGATCGTCGAGATCGATCCCCACGAGTTCACTCACACGAGCCCCGGTCGAGTAGAGGGTCTCCAGCAAGGCGCGGTCTCGGAGCGAGCCTCCTGCCTGATCGGCAGGAAACTCCATCAGCGCCGCCGCGTCGTCTTTGCTCAAGACCCGCGGCAGGTGTTTCGGCTGCTTCGGCATCCTGATGACATCGGCAGGATTGAGACCGACCATGCCTTCTCGTTGCAGATAGCGATAGAAGCTACGCAGGGAAGAGAGCTTCCGGGCCATCGACGTGCTCTTCTCATGCTTGCGATTCAACCAGTGCAGGTAGCTCCGAATGGACTCCGTTTGCACGGTGGCAGGATCGAGCACGGACATACCAGGATGTTCCGCTTGCATGAAAGCCTGAAACTGCCGGAGATCCGAACCATAGTTGCGCACAGTTTCGTGCGAGGCATGACGTTCCAGCTCAAGGAACGTCATGAAAGCGCGAATTGCCTCATCCATGTCGTCAGGTCCTCAAGCGCCCGTTGTCCCGTGAGCCGTCGTTTACGCTCCTTGTCTCTCGTCGGTGTCGCAAGTGGAGGAAAGAGCCCAAAATTCGTATTCATCGGTTGAAAGTGACGAGGGTCCGTAGACGTAATGTACGACACAAGACAGCCATGCGCGGTGGTGGAAGGCGGCGTGACCAAGGGCAATCCTGCAAGACCACGGGCCGCGTTGATTCCTGCTAGCCCTCCCATCGCAGCGGAATCCGTATAGCCCTCGACACCGACCAGCTGCCCTGCAAAGAAGAGGGTGCCGCGCGCCTTGAACTGAAGGGTATCCCGCAGTAGTTGAGGAGAGTTGATAAAGGTGTTGCGATGCAGGCTGCCGTAGCGCAAAAATTCCGCCTGTTCCAAACCGGGAATCATGCGAAACACCCGTTTCTGCTCTCCATAGGTCAGTTTGGTCTGAAACCCTACGAGGTTATAACAGGAGCGATGGGCATTTTCCGTCCTGAGCTGCACCACCGCATAGGCTCGCGCGCCGGTCTTGGGATTCTCAAGGCCGACTGGCTTCAACGGACCGAACTGCATGGTTTGGCGCCCCCGTTCGGCCATCACCTCGATGGGGATACAGCCTTCGAAGTAGGCGGTCTTTTCGAACTCTTTGGGTTGAACTTTCTCTGCCGCGAGCAACGCGTCATAGAAGGCATTATAAGCCGGCTCGTCCATGGGACAGTTGAGATAGTCGTCCCCGCCCTTGCCGTAACGGGACGCGAGAAACGCGACATCCATATTGATGGAATCGGCATCGACGATCGGAGAGATCGCATCGTAGAAATACAAATGTTTACTGTGGGTCAGTTGCCCAATCGCCTGAGACAGTTTGTTGGATGTCAGCGGACCGGTTGCCACTATGCAGAGACAGTCCGTTGGGATCTCGGTGATTTCTTCATGCAGGATGCGAATGTTCGGGTGACTTTGCAGGGCTTGAGTAATTTTGATAGAAAACTGCTCGCGATCGACGGCCAGAGCCGATCCAGCCGGCACTCGTACCTGATCCGCCACTCGAATAATGAGCGAGTTGAGACGGCGCATCTCCTCTTTCAGGATACCGGGGGCATTCAAAAGATCCGCGGAGCCCAACGAATTCGAGCAGACCAGCTCGGCCAGACCACCGGTCTTGTGCGCTGGCGTCATCTCTTTGGGACGCATTTCATAGAGCGTCACTTTCGCGCCACGATTGGCCGCTTGCCACGCCGCTTCAGACCCAGCCAGACCACCACCGATGATCACAATGTCGTCGCGCATGAGAGGGAAGCTCCGAGAGGAGAAATGACGAGCGGTGGCATTGTAGGAACTGCGTTTTGACGATGTCAAGGCAACTTCGCTCTGTAGAAGTCGGTGTCGCGGTTGATCCGATTTACAGCGCCATGCTAGACTTTGCCTACCGTAGGCGATTAGCTCAGGGGTAGAGCGCTTCCTTCACACGGAAGAGGCCACTGGTTC
>JAKDNQ010000330.1 GCA_030456405.1 Nitrospira sp. | reverse complement strand
GAGACACCGATTACCGCCAACTTCCGCGAGGGATTGACGGTGTTACAGTACTTCATTTCAACGCACGGCGCTCGAAAGGGATTGGCCGATACGGCGTTGAAGACCGCAAACTCCGGGTATCTCACGCGCCGGTTGGTCGATATTGCACAGGATGTGATCATCAACGAAATCGATTGTGGTACCACGGATGGCATTATTGTGAGCGCCTTGGTCGAAGGAGGCGAAATCATTCAGCCCATTGAAGAGCGGGTGTTGGGACGGTTGGCCGCAGAAGATATTCGTGACCCCGTCACGGGTGAGATCATTGTGTCGTTCAATGAGGAGATCGACGAGGATCGGACCAAGGCGATCGTGGAAGCGGCGGTCGACCACGTCAAGATTCGTTCAGTGCTGACCTGTCAATCACGCCGTGGGGTTTGTCGATCCTGTTACGGGCGTGATTTGGCCCGTGGACGGCTGGTTGAAAAAGGTGAGCCCGTTGGTGTCATTGCGGCGCAGTCGATCGGTGAGCCAGGAACACAGCTGACCATGCGGACGTTCCACATCGGAGGAACGGCGTCAAAAGTGGTTGAACAGACAGTGACTGAAGCCAAACATGCCGGCACCATCAAGTTCATGAGCTTCGATGCCAAGAAAAATTCCGACTTCGCCAACCCTGGAATTGCGGTTCAAAATAAAGAGGGTGAATGGGTCGTCATGAATCGGAATGCCAAGATCGCCATTGTCGACGAGACAGGGCGTGAGCGCGAGAAGTACGGAGTTGTTTATGGCGCCAAGATCAAGGTGAAAAACGGTGGTCGTGTCGAGCTGGGCCAGAAATTGGTCGAGTGGGATCCGTACTCACTGACCATTCTCACTGAAGTTGGCGGCAAAGTGGCATACGGAGACATCATTGAGGGTGTCTCCATGAAAGAAGAGTTCGATGAAGTCACCGGCCTCTCTCGTAAGGTCATCGTCGAGCAGAGTGGCGCGACGTTGCGTCCACGCGTCTCGATCAAGGATGAGGGTGGAAAAACCGCCAAGGTGGCAGCGGTGGCAAATGTGGCTCGCTATCTGCTCCCGGTCGGGGCACATATCTTTGTTGAAAAAGGCCAATTGGTTACTCCTGGCGATGTATTGGCCAAGATACCGCGGGAGACGACCAAGACGAAAGATATTACAGGCGGTCTGCCTCGCGTGGCGGAGTTGTTCGAGGCGAGAAAACCGAAAGAGACGGCCGTTATCAGCGAGATCGACGGCGAAGTGTCGTACGATGGCTTCGTGAAGGGTATGCGCAAAGTGCTGGTCAACAATAAGATGGGAGATGTAAAGGAATACTTCATCCCTAAGGGTAAGCACGTCAACGTGCATGAAGGTGACTGGGTCCGGGCCGGTGAGCCATTGATGGATGGATCGGCTAATCCGCACGACATCCTCGATGTGCTGGGTCCAAACGAACTGCAAAAATATCTTGTCGATGAAGTGCAGGATGTCTATCGGCTGCAAGGTGTGACCATTAACGACAAGCACATTGAGATCATTGTGCGTCAGATGTTGCGGAAGGTCAGGATCGAAGATCCTGGCGATACGGAGTTCTTGCCCGGCAGTCAGGTCAGTAAGATGGTATTTGACGAAGAAAATGAGCGAGTGTTGGCGAAGAATGGGCAACCCGGTCTTGGAAAGCCCGTACTGCTCGGTATTACCAAGGCGGCATTGACTACGGATAGCTTTATTTCAGCGGCATCATTCCAAGAAACGACCCGCGTGCTGACTGAGGCTGCCATCAATGGGCGCGTTGATAATCTGTTAGGTCTGAAAGAAAACGTCATCGTCGGTCGCTTGATTCCAGCCGGCACCGGATTCGAAGAGTATCGGGACACCTTCGTCATCAGTCCCAAGCCTGATCCGGTCATTGTGAGTCAAAGCGATGTTCCGGCGCTGACGCATGAAGGCGTCGCGACAGGATCGGGAGAGTCTGCCCACTAACATTATGCATCCGGTGCGTAAGACGACTTGACACCACGATCAATGCTCATTACAATCCACCGGCTTTGCCCTTGAACGGATAAGCAAAGCCGTCAAACCGTGCAGAGGGATGAGAGTGATCTACTAATGCCGACAATTAATCAGTTAGTCAGAAAAGGCCGCAAGTTGGCGCACGCGAAAACGAAAAGTCCTGCGCTCAAGTCTTGTCCTCAGAAGCGTGGGGTGTGTCTTCGTGTCTATACGTCAACGCCGAAGAAGCCGAACTCGGCGTTGCGTAAAGTCGCCCGCGTTCGATTGACAAATGGGATGGAAGTGACGACCTACATCCCGGGTGTCGGCCACAATCTCCAAGAACATTCCATTGTGCTCGTACGCGGCGGCCGTGTAAAGGACTTGCCGGGCGTGCGCTATCACATCGTCAGAGGCGCTCTTGATGCCGTCGGTGTGGCGGATCGAAAACAGAGCCGTTCGAAGTATGGAGCGAAGCGCCCGAAGTAAGCGTGAATCACCGTTGGTAACGAGAGAGTGAATGACACATGCCAAGGACTAGATTTTTAGATCACCGAGACCCTCTCCCGGATGTCCGATATCGAGATAAACTCGTCGGGAAGTTTTTGAATATTTTGATGTCGGGTGGGAAGAAGAGCACGGCCGAGCGCATTTGCTATGGAGCCTTTGACGTGATTCAGGAAAAAACCGGGAACGATCCGCTCAAAGTATTTCGGTCGGCGATCGATAATGTGAAGCCGGTTGTTGAGGTGAAATCTCGTCGAGTGGGTGGCGCGTCATATCAGGTTCCGGTAGAAATTCGTCCGGCTCGCCGGATGTCGTTGGCGCTTCGATGGTTGGCAGAGTATTCACGGACTCGCGGTGGTAAGAGTATGCGGGAGAAGCTCGCGGCTGAGCTACTCGACGCGTCGAATAATACGGGGGCGGCGGTTAAGAAGCGGGAAGACGTGCATCGGATGGCGGAGGCCAATAAGGCGTTCGCGCACTATCGCTGGTAGCGTCATTCTGTGCTGCAAGCTAGGCCGTGCTGCGATCCGCTCATGCGGGTGTCTGTCGCAGTATCTCTCTGGCCTTGGTTGCGGCATCTATATTTTTAGGGGAAGTACGTGGCGCGGCAATCACCATTAGAGCAAACTCGGAACATCGGCATCATGGCTCATATTGATGCCGGTAAGACGACCACCACCGAGCGCATCCTCTTCTACACCGGGATCTCACACAAGATGGGTGAGGTTCATGAAGGCGCTGCGACGATGGATTGGATGGAGCAGGAGCGGGAGCGTGGTATTACCATTACCGCGGCTGCGACAACGTGTTTCTGGCGAGACCATCGCATTAACATCATCGATACTCCAGGTCACGTAGATTTTACAATCGAAGTCGAGCGATCGCTTCGAGTGCTCGATGGAGCGGTAGCGGTGTTTGACTCCGTGCAAGGGGTTGAGCCGCAATCTGAGACGGTGTGGCGGCAGGCAGATAAGTATAGTGTGCC
>JAKDNQ010000329.1 GCA_030456405.1 Nitrospira sp. | reverse complement strand
AGGGCCCACATGGTCAGTAATATGATAGGGCTGTGGTCCTAAGTCATTGAGATTCAGGCCTATTGTCCTGCCATTACCTTGACGAATAGCGACCAGGCACTCTATAGTATTGCTTCATTCGACGAAACAAACGGGTCAGGAAGGACGCATGACCACTGCGACAGAACCGCGGGTTCTCCAAACTCTAGATGGCGCTCCATGGGATATCGAGGCCTACCGGAAGGTCGGGGGGTACGAGGCATGGGAAAAGTGTGTCAAAGAGCTGAGTGCGACCGATATCGTGAATGAACTGAAGAAAGCCGGACTCCGTGGGCGAGGGGGGGCTGGTTTCCCTACGGGCATCAAGTGGGAGAAGGTTCTGAATCATCGGGTACAGGAACACTATTTTGTCTGTAACGCCGGCGAACATGAACCAGGAACGTTTAAAGACCGGTATTTACTCAAGCATGCGCCGCACCAACTGATCGAGGGCTGTCTTATCGCAGCCTACACGGTGCAAGCGAAGGCGGCCTTTATCTATGTGAATCATGAGTATCATGAAGAGCGGGAGAATCTGAAGAAGGCCTTGGCACAGGC
Organism: Nitrospira sp.; assembly: GCA_030456405.1. The sequence goes on along the minus strand of JAKDNQ010000329.1, from coordinate 2,896 downwards.
GCAGGCCCGAGGGTTCTTGGGTCATAACATCCTCGGAAGCAGTGTGAATCTCGATTTGCAAATCTTTGAGGGGCATGGGAGCTACGTGGCCGGTGAAGAAACGGCGATGCTCGAATCGATGCAAGGGCGTCCGGCGATGCCGAGACAGAAACCGCCGTTCTATCCGACAGACTTCGGCCTCTACGGGAAGCCGACATTGGTCAATAATGTCGAAACGTTGTGCAATATTCCTCGAATTCTCCTGAAAGGCGTGGAGTGGTTTACGCAGGTCGGCACGGATAAGTGTCCGGGCACCATGATGTTCTCCCTGAGCGGTGCCGTGAATCGGCCTGGCGTATATGAGATGCCGATGGGGACGACCATCAGAGAACTCGTGGATATATGTGGTGGAGGGGTGCCAGGCGGGCGAAAGGTCAAAGCGGTGTTCCCCGGTGGGCCGGCGTTTTCGATGGTCACTGCCGATCAGCTCGACCTGCCAATGGATTTCGACTCATTGAAGAAAGCCGGCACGGGGCTTGGGTCGGCTGGTGTGATTGTGGTCGATGATGCGACGTGCATGGTGGATTTGACGCTCAAGTTTTCAAATTTCTTCAAGGCTGAGAGTTGCGGGCAGTGCCCGCCCTGTCGAATGGGGACCATTAATCTCGCTGCGCTGATGACGAAGATCGAACAGGGAGAGGGGACGGAGAAAGATATGGAGAGCCTCCTCCAGCTGTGTGGATTTGTGAAGGGAACGGGCTATTGCACACTGGTAACCGGGGCCGCCGTGTTGGTTCAGAGCAGCATGAAACTGTTTCGTCACGAGTTCGAAGAACATATCCGATTACAGCGCTGCCCCTACCAGCCGATGGCGGTCGGCGCCACGGTGCATTGAGGAGAGGTCTGCAATGCCGCATGTGACGTTTCTTCTTCCGGAAAGCAGAAGTGGAGAGGTTGAGGTCAACACGTCATTGTTGGAAGCGTCAAAGCTGCTCGGATGTCGGTTGAACCACGATTGTGGCGGGAATGCCTCATGCACCACCTGTCGGGTCGAAGTGCAGATGGGCGCCGAGAACCTGTCTGAAATCGACTTCGATGAGCAAGATCTCCTTGATCGGGAAGCCCTCAGCGAGCCGTGGCATCGTCTTGGATGTCAGGCCAAAGTGCTCGGAGACGTGGTTGTTCGGGTGCCGGATGGTAAGTGGGCTTCGCCCACAATGCCGCAGTCGGAGTCGCAGGGTCTTGAAATCTAGTAAAGAGATGTTACACTAAACCATTCCAGGCAGGTCTTTGAAGGACGGCTTGGCCACAATGAGGAGGAGTACGATGCTCACGATTACACCGGTGGCGGAACAAAAGATCAAGGAATTGATGGTGGAAGAGAAGGATATCGTCGGCCTGCGCGTCTATGTCAAGGGCGGCGGGTGCCACGGATATCAATACGGGATGGCCTTCGAGTCGAAGATGGGCGATGACGACACTGTGGTGGAAAAGGGTATCGTCAAGGTCATCATGGATTCCCAGAGTGCTCCGCTTCTTCAGGGCGCCGAGGTCGATTACGTGGACAGCCTTCAAGGGTCCGGGTTCTCGATTAAGAATCCACAAGCGAAGACGACGTGTGGTTGTGGCAGTTCCTTCAGTGCCTAAGGAATGTGCGCTGGAGCAGAGCGCGAGCCGGTCGATTGAGTGAGCGACAGGGGGAGCCAGGATTGTCCGAATACAGAGGCGATCCTGGCTTTTCTGTTTCCGCGCCGATTGTGAGTTGAATCTACGATGGCACAGGTGAGCGTCACGAGGCGGTATCGGTTCTGCGCTGCGCACCGGTTGCACACAGACTATCTATCGCCGGAAGACAATCTGGCGGTATTTGGGAAGTGCAATAATCCCAATGGACATGGCCATAACTATATCGTGCTGGTGACCGTGAAGAGTGCGGTGCCGACCACGACTGATGCAGGCGTAGACCTCGATCGGCTGGATCGGATGGTGAGACAACAAGTACTCATGCGGTTCGACCATCACGATCTCAATCAAGATCCTGAGTTCGTCGATCGCACCACGACGGGAGAAAATCTGGTGCTGCTGGTCTGGGATTTGTTAGTGAAGTGCCTTCCCGCCGGGCAATTGGAAAAGGTCGGGCTCATTGAAACACGCGACAACTACTTCGAGTATGCAGGGGCAGTTGGGAATGTTGAAATGGTAAATGCTGAAAGTTGAATGGTCGGAATCGGAAGGATGTCTTACGATTTGATGATTTCCCAACATTCCACATTCAAAATTCACCATTTAACATTGAACATTCTGGTATAGAGAGGGGCGTCATGGCTAAGCAGGGAGTCAAGCGGCAGGGTCGGCAGCCGATCGAAGACGTCAACGGAAACAGCAGACCGGCAGATCTGGCCGTCATGCAATCCTTGGTCATGGAGATGTTGCTGGCCCTCGGCGAAAAGCCTGGGCGGAACGGACTGCTCAAGACTCCTGAGCGAGTAGCCAAGGCCCTCGTCTTTATGACCCAGGGCTATCACCGCGACATCGATCATCTTTTAAACGGCGCGCTCTTTCCGATCGAGTACGACGAGATGGTCATCGTGAAGGACATCGACTTTTTCAGTATGTGTGAGCATCACCTGCTGCCTTTCTACGGCAGAGTCCATGTGGGTTACCTGCCAAATAAGAAAGTAGTGGGTCTTAGCAAGATCCCGCGCATCGTGGACGTATTTGCGAGACGGCTGCAAGTCCAAGAACGACTGACTGTCCAGATTGCCGAAACCTTGAAATCGAAGCTCAATGCGCATGGAGTGGGTGTTGTCGTCGAAGCGCGGCATCTCTGCATGATGATGCGGGGCGTCGAAAAGCAGAATACCATCGCGGTCAGCAGCTCCATGTTAGGCGCCTTCCGCAGTCAGCCGCAAACCAG
>JAKDNQ010000328.1 GCA_030456405.1 Nitrospira sp. | reverse complement strand
TCAAAGGTCGTCATTGACGTTCCGGCCGAGCTGGACACGATTCTCAAGCGCCATCGAGAAATTCCCTGGGCGCGTGTGGCTGAACAAGCGCTGTGGCAGTATGCACGCCAGGTGGCGTTGGCGGATCGTCTCGCATCTCGCAGTGCGCTGACTGAGGCCACGGCGAAAGACCTCGCCCGATCCGTCAAGACAGGGTTGCGGCGCCGGTATGTCAAAGCCTCGAACGCATGAGGCTGGTTCTCGATACGAATATTCTCATCGCCGCGCTTATTAAAGATTCCATTACAAGACGTATTCTTCTCCTCCCCGATCTTGAGTTTCTTCTTCCAGCCTTTGCCCTCGATGAACTCGCCAGACATCGAGTCAAGATCGTCCGTGCCGCCCGACTCAAAGGAGACGAACTCGATTTACTACTGACGCTTCTGCTGACGTCGGTGGCGGTCGTTCCCTATGAACGCATCGCACCATATCTTTCAGACGCTGACGTGTTAATCGGCGCCATCGATCCTGACGATGTCCCTTTTGTCGCATTAGCTCTTGCTGAAGATCATGACGGAATTTGGTCAAATGATCGCGCTTTCGAAGACTTGCCAGGAATTCAACACTGGACCACGGCCAGCCTTAAAACCTATTTGCGCTTGTGAGAGAGGAGCGTCGCACACAACCATATCCCGTCGTACGAGGAATGCAGACTAGGGTCGGGTCTGGCAATCCAAAATTTCTCGGCTCGGGACTGGACTGCTTGCTGATTCTTCGTTCGCCTCTCCCTCGCGCCGTTTACCTCTTCAGTGTGTCTGGCCTCAGAGGCACGTACGTATGCGGCACATCTTTCAATATGAAATCTGCATGGTAGACTGCGCCCCTTGAATACCGGGGTGCCATCGTCGCGCAGGACCGCCACCGACAGGCGCATGTGGCGCGACGAACGGGACGGCCACGACATTTCTCTGGATTAGGCCCACCGGCACCGGCTACGATTACGGCAAGGAACACAGATCCATACGAAGATGTCAGCGTACCGCGGGGCCGTTCGGGTAACGCGAAGCGTCGCCCGAACTACCATTTATGCTAAAACAAGTAATGGTGTACCGATGAAACAATTGATTGTGGTTGCAGTAATAATCCTCGGTGGTGCTCTTGCTGCTTATTATTACTGGCAGCAGACCCAGCCTGAACCTGAAGCAGTAAAAGTACCGGCGCTACCGCCGCCGATTGCACCGCCTAAGCCGGAGGTGCGCCAAGTGGTGAAAGTTCCCGAGGACAGAGCAGAAAAGGGGTCGGGAGTCTTTTCTGACTCACAGGACACGACGCCACTGACACGCGCATGTCGCGCGACGAACGGGACGGCCACGGCCTCCTAACGATCACGATATTTCTCTGGATTAGGCTCACGGCACCGGCTACGATTACGGCAAGGACAGCTGCGCGGCCGTTCGGGTAACGCGAAGCGTCGCCCGAACTACCATTTATGCTAAAACAAGTAATGGTGTACCGATGAAACAATTGATTGTGGTTGCAGTAATAATCCTCGGTGGTGCTCTTGCTGCTTATTATTACTGGCAGCAGACCCAGCCTGAACCTGAAGCAGTAAAAGTACCGGCGCTACCGCCGCCGATTGCACCGCCTAAGCCGGAGGTGCGCCAAGTGGTGAAAGTTCCCGAGGCAAAGTTTCCACTACCAAAGCTGGGTGAGAGCGATAGTTTTATGCTTGAAGCCTTGGCCAGTTTGATGGGCAAAGAATCATTGATGAAGGTCTTCCGCGTTGAACAATTCATGCACAATATCGTCGTCACTATTGATAACCTGCCGAACCAGAGCTTGCCAGTGAACACAATGCCGGTCACCCCGGCGCCGGGCAACCTTGTTGTTTCAGTGGTGGATGGGGAAATGAGCATTAGCCCCAAAAACACAGCGCGTTATACGCCGTATATGCGTCTTGCCGGAGTGGTGAGCACCAAGAAATTAGTAGCGCTTTATCTTCTCCTCTATCCGCTGTTTCAGCAGTCTTACGAAGAGCTTGGCTACCCGAATAAATATTTCAATGACCGTGTGATCGAAGTCATCGACAATCTGTTGGCGGCGCCGGATATGAAAGAACCCGTGAAGCTCGTTCAGCCCAAAATAGTCTATGTCTATGCTGATCCTGATCTCGAAGGGCGCTCCATAGGCCAGAGGATTCTCATGCGGATAGGGAGCGATAACGAGGCGAAAGTCAAAACCAAGCTGCAAGAAATCAGACAAGAGCTGTTTCTGCATATGCAGGAAGAAGAAGTAAAAACTGCCGAGTAAAATAAATTGCCAAAAGGTAAGGTCGCATCTTGTCATCAAACTGCGGCACGGAGTGGGCCGCCTGCTGGTGTCGTTCGACGCTACATGACTTGAGAGCTGAAGTCAGGTCTTTTAATCCAACATCTCTCGGCTCGTAGAGAGTCATCCCTGTCTGCGTAGTGGGCGCAGACACGGCAAGTCAATTGTGGGGATGTTTCATCCTACTAATGGATTGACGGGTTGCCGCCTCCCAAAACGACCATTTCGATATAGCCGACAGCGTGGCCATCTTTCCTGCTCGCGAACCGCATATCCGCTACGCTAATTCTCGAATTGCTGAGCCCTTCTCTGAATCGGATTTGATTCACCTCCTGAATCTCTTTCAATACAGGCGTCTGTGATCAGGAGGTGTACTTGGCGAATGTTTCGTTAATCAGCAATACGTATGACGTTGAAATTACTGATACTAAGGATACCATCCAATGATGTGACGATCCTGTCCCATGCTGGCATCTAGCTTGCTCACTACAAGTAGTGAAGTCCGATTGGACGTGTGGAAGAACCGGCAAGGCAAGATATGACAAAACCCCATAAGAAGGAGGCCATGCCATGAAACGCTTAATCAAGACATTCGCTTCAGCCATACTCCTGTTGACATCCACTGCGTGCGTGACCCAACCCACGTGCAGCATAGAAGAGATGATCACGATGAAAGATAAGGGATTCGAGCAGAATCGCATCGAGGCCATGTGCAAGTCTAGTCGGGTCGATATGAGCGGAATGGCACAGGTGGTCTCGGCCGGTGTGAAGACATTCCAAGCGGTCGAACAGGCCACGCGGGAAGCTAAAACCGCGGCATCGAAGGAGAAGAAGGACATTGCTTATTGAGGGCTGTGGCCGACATTCTAATGCTCATCATCGGCGGGCGCGAGCGCACAAAGAAAGAATCCGCCGAGCTGTTTGGCGAAGCTGGGTTACGACTCACCCGAGTCGTGCCGACCAAAGAGCCCCTCAGAATCGTCGAAGGAGTCCGTGCGTGTTCGACGGTATTCTCGCGCCCCGGCTCCGCGCCTCAGGCCTGAGGCTTCTCCGATGATCCAGGCGTAAAGTCGCCTGAGAATTTCTTGTGGAGGAGTTTCCGCCCAAGGACCGTAATCCCCAATGCGAGACCGAGCGAGAGTGGAACGAACAAGGCAGAGGCAATA
>JAKDNQ010000010.1 GCA_030456405.1 Nitrospira sp. | reverse complement strand
CGATCGAGCGTTGCCTGACGGCTCGCGGCTATGAAGTTCACGGCTGGCAGTAGCCCGGGGCTTGTCACTATACACTGGATGTTTGGACATTGATCCTCATGCCGAATGCAACGTAGAATGCCAAAGTGTATGTTGAGATCGTCGGTGAAATCGAGCAGATTGAAACGATCGCGGTCGGCGGTCGAATTCGAGATATTATGCGACTGCGGCGCCAGTTTGGGGCCGGTCGTTGGCGGAAGCTCAAAGGCGTGGCGCGTGTCCGCCTGTCCAAAGGGATTGTGAGACTCGCTGAAGTGCACTGGTACGAGGCCCATGGGATTGGACGGAAAAAGATGAAAATCAAACTGTTTCTGGACTAGAATATCGCCCATGAGAAAAAACCCGCTAGAAAGACGATTCGCCCTGTGCGTCAACAATGACGAGTGCCTGGATCTTGAAAAGCGCAAGGTGTATCAACTCATCCCGGATAAGAAAGCCGAGGGAGAGGGGTATCTCCGCGTCATCGACGAGTCGGGAGACGACTACCTCTATCCCGAATCGTACTTTGTGCGACTTCAGCTGCCTCACGAAGCGACGCAGGCACTCGTGGCAACAGGTTGAGACGATAGTGCGTTTTGACGGCTCGTGGCTATGCAATCCACGGCCGGCAGTAGCCCATCCATTCCGCGTCAACCCCGTCGCTCCTGTCACGCGCATTACGCCTAAATCTATTTATCACAACTGTTGCAAGGATCGGCATCGATCGGCAGACGATGCCAAGCCAGATTTGCTACTCCTGCAGGTGGAAGAATCGACCTCTGCAACACAATCTTCAGAAGGAGCATCGTGATGAAACGTCTATTGTTATCGACCGCCGTTGTTTCGCTCATCCTCTGCAGCCAGGCTCAGGCCTTCTTCGAAGAGGAAGGCCGTTGCCAGAAACGGCATCTTAACGGTCAGTGGGTCTCGTATCAGGGGGAATTTCTCAAGAATCCCCATACCGGCATCTGCAAATTCGACATTGACAAGGGGAAGGTTGAGGGCAAGTGCGATTTCTTCTTTCCTGGGAATCCAGTAACCGATCTCCAATTTGTCGGTGAGGCGACGATCAAGGACGACTGCTCCGTGGAACTGACGACGGACTTCACGCCGTTCGGCCGTCCATTTGTCTCCACGTACCATCTCCAGTTGCACCGCAACAAGAAGTCTTGGGTCGGCCGGTGGGAGAGTGACAGTGGAGCAGGCGGCGTGACCAACGGGGTCAAACTATAGCCGGCGTTCACATACTCCTTGACGAAGAACTATGAGGCAGCCGGCTCGAATGATCGTCGGGCTTCCAGGCGCAGACGTAAAACTTAATCGGCTGTCTCATTGCGCAGCTGCTCCTGAATCTTCAGCTGGAGCACGGAAGAGCTACGCTGCCGCAATGCTGCCACGAAGGCCGCACTTTCTTCGATAGTTCGGTCAATCTCAGGGCGGTGGTCGAAATAGTAGGCGAGCGCAGCATAGACGTCTGCCAACGTCAGTTCGTATTCGGTGGCGATTTCATCCGCTCCCTTGCCCATCCGTTCGTGCCAGATCGCAATGTTCTCTACGGTGATACGGTGTCCGGCAATGCGCGGCTTTCCTCCAGCGATGCCGGGCGTAATCTCGATATGCTGGTCCAGCACTTTCGTCACCATGTCACACCTCCATCAGGGATTCGATCTTTAACATTCCGATGTCGAAATAATTCTTCCGCTCGCCCCCTGCGCCAACGCTACAGTGCCACACCCCCCAAATACCGTCAAGCGCTGTTCCGCACCCGGTCTAGACTTTGCGCGACGCCGGTCAGCCCCGCGTAGGGCGCATACGCTTCCCTTCGTTCAGCCCGTTCTTTATGCAACAAGCGCAAGCCTGGCAGGCTCCAAAGGCTGAAGGCCTCGCCCTTCCCCGCCCTTCCCGCCTGTCTCGCTCGTTCCGCATGAATTTTCCGTCACATCTGTTGCAAACGTCGGCATCGATCGGCAGACGATGCCAAGCCAGATTTGCTACTCCTGCCGGTAGAAGAATCGACCCCTGCAACATAATCTTCACAAGGAGCATCGTGATGAAACGTCTATTGTTATCGACCGCCGTTGTTTCACTCATCCTCTGCAGCCAGGCTCAGGCCTTCTTCGAAGAGGAAGGGCGTTGCCAGAAACGGAATTTGAAAGGTCAATGGGTCTCGTATCAGGCAGAAGTGAAAGCGAATCCCCATACCGGTGTCTGCAAATTCTCGATTGAAAATGGAAAGGTCGAGGGCACGTGCGACTTTTCCTTGACGGATGACCAGGGGAATCCCTTGACCGGCCTCCAGTTCACCGGCGAGGCGACCGTCCAGGAGGACTGTTCCGCTGAACTGACGATGGACTTCACGCCGTTCGGTCGTCCGTTTGTCTCCACGTTCCATCTCCAATTGCACCGCAACAAGAAGTCCTTCGTCGGCCGGTGGGAGAATGCCTTTGGCGCGCTTGGCACAGCCAACGGGGTCAAATTATAGACGGCGTTCCAGTTCGCCTCGACGAAGACCAAGGTGGCGGCCAGCTCGAAAATTTCGAACCCCGAACGTCGAAACCTCGCGTCGCGCCTTTTGCGCAAGGCTCGCGCCGGGTCTAAGAGGTTCCAAGAGTCGTTCTAACCCGCAGGCCAGGGACTCTAGCCCGCATTATTCGTGAGCACTTCTGCTGCAATCGCGGATTCGCTGCTGCGACGCGCCTTCGGCTGGCAGGCTCGCCACTCGCTCCCTCGACGTACTGTTTAAGTACGCCTCGGGGCCTCGCGGCTCCGCATGCCCGTCTCGCAATGCGACTGCGCGATTTCGTCCCTCGACTGTGCTCGGGACCCTGAGCCTGTCGAAGGGCGACGAATCGTCATGAATAATGCGGGCTAGCGGGATTGAGCGCGAGGTGAAGGTGGAGCGAACCGGCGCCCGATTGTGTGCTCAGTGAGGTCCGAACACTCCTTCGAGGAAGCCGGGCAAGGGCGGGCCACCGGCAGCGCCCGTCATCGGGATTTCCAGCATGTCGTCTTTTGCGAAACCATGCGCGTCGAGCTGGACCTGGCTCTCGTTACCTCGGTGGCCATTGGGCACAAACAGTTGCGGATGGTCGAACGGGGCGCTGGCGATGCGCACCCGCTCGTCTGTGAGCGACTCGAGCCACGCCACCACCGCATCGGCCTCGTCGGAAGTCAGGTTCGCTACGCCGAGCGGCTCGATCGGCGTCCCGTCGCGCTGCGTGACCGGCGCCACGTTTCCCCCGCGGCTATAGAGCAGCACCGCCTCGCGCAGCGAATGGGTGTCGCCGTTGTGAAAATACGGAGCGGTCAGCGCAACATTGCGCAGCGAAGGAATCTTAAACGCGCCCTCAATACCGAAGCCCTTACTCACCGCCGCTCCGTCGAAGGTGGACGGCAGCGTATCCGTGAAGAGGCGCTTGCTGTGTGACAGCGGGCCGAATTCGTCGCTCGCCCCCACGCCCAGGTCGTCGTTTGTGGGCCGCAGGCCGATATTGTTGAAACCCTTGTCGATCACGTTGCCGTCGCGGTTGCGCACCGGGCCATTGGCTGCCGAATTAATCCGCCGGACCGAGGCGTCCGTCAGCTCGGCGCTCTCGTGGCAGTTGCTGCAGCGCAGGTTGTTCGGCCCGCGGGTCCGGTCGTTGAACAGATGGGCGCCGAAGAGCGCAAAGCGGCTGATGTGGTTGGGGTTGGCATTGGTCCAAGGGTTGAGTGCCGGATCGGTGGCGGCCGGGTGGTCGCGGCGGAAGCGGTCCCACGGAGTGTCGTCGGAGACCAGCGTGGCCTCGTAGAGCTGCACCGCGATGCCAAAGAAGAGCGCGAAGTTGTACTGGAGCAGCGTGTACTCGTCGGTCGTTGAGTCCCTATCGGCACGTTCGACGATCGACACCGTACCGTCAGCCGACACCTGCACAAATTGAGCGCTCTGCCAGTATGCCTCCTGGAAGGCTGCCTGCACCATCTCTTCGTAAGATTTCACCCTGAGCCCCATCTCCGGATATCGGCTCAACGTACCCAGCACGCTGTCGGATGGATCGACGAGTTGGTGTTGGAGCGGGCGTGAGCCATGGACACGCTTGCCGAGACGGCGCGCCTTCTTGCCCTTGCGGAGATCGCGCGCGAGGTCTTGAGCGGTTCGGCCCGGGGCTGCCATCTCCAGCTCGCCGACGATCGGGCCTACTGCCTGCGAGGCGAGACTCGAGTTCACCAGCGCCACCTGCACCTCGACCAGACTGCCATTCACCGAGGCTATCACGCGCGCATCGGGGTCACGGGTACCCAGTGGATTGACTCCGTTAAAGATGTTCTCGGCCCGACCATCCCACAACTGACGGTGGTTGAACACGGCGTTGATCATGGAAGGGGTGTTGCGCGGCTCGACCCTGCGGGTCTTGAGCCGGCCCACCTGGAAGCCCAGCGGGTCAAGACCCTTGTCGAGAAAGGCCACGCCCTGCGAGCTGACCGAGTCGTTGCTGTCGGTGGCCTGGTCGAGGGCGCCACGCTGTCCGGCAATGGCAAGCCGGGTGAGCGGGAACTCTGCTCCAGTGAGCTGGTAGTTCGAACCGCCCCACTTGAAGTTGAGGTCGGGGGTCGGCGCGTGCCTGAGGCCGGGCGAGAGCTGGTTCTTGGAGCGTGGGTCAGCGCCGGCGCGAAAGTGGCAGCTCGCGCAGGCCTGCACTCCGTCGCTGCCCACCTGCATGTCCCAGAATAACGCCTTACCCAATGCGATCGCCGCCTGTTTACTTTTCACGAACTCAGCCAGCGCTTCCGGGGTGGGGCCCGGCGCCGCCACTCCGCGCAGGTCTCCCGGCAAGTTCGTCAGGTCACTTGTCAGCGGCGGGTTTGGCACGCGGGGAATCGTCCCGTCACCGGGCATTGCCTGGGTGGTGGACGTAGACAGAGCCAACAGCATGACAATACCGATTGATACGTGTTTGCTCGTCATAATCCTCTCTCGTGATGATGTATTCCCCGTGAACAGGTGTGAGAGCGCGTTATAAGAGAGAAAAGTCAACACAATCAATACACCTCGCGTCCAGCGTGAATCTTTCTGTCACATCTGGTGCAACCATCGGCAGCCTCCTGTAGTCTCGCCCGCTGCCACCTGGTTATTATGTAGAGGCATCACGTACGGGATGTCTGTTCAATCTGTATTTCAGAGAAGGAGGGATATATTGCCATGAAGCAGAAAACGGCCTGCGCGATCGCCGCGGTCCTGTCTCTATCCCTGTCGTCCCTCGCCGTGGCGAGCACGATCACGGACATCGGTTATACCGCCCTGCAGAATGAGCTGGGCGCTGCAACACCGACCGGAGCCGGCGTCAAGGTCACGCAGGTCGAAGCGCCGACAAACGATACAAGCGGCGGGGCGGCTCCCATCTTCATGCCCGATCCGACCGTTGCCGAGTTCGCCGGCAAGTCGATCACGGCGATCAATGGAAATCCATCTGGTAGCTTCTCCGGCCATGCCACAGAGGTAGGCCGGCTATTCTACGGTCATGGCCGTTCAATCGCTTCGGGTGTGACGCAGATCGACAGTTACGAGGCCACCGACTGGCTGAACAGTTTGTCCATTTCGGCGGGGCCGATGATCGGCGCCGCTACAACCAGCGCCAGCCGCATTGCCAATCATAGTTGGATCGGTGCGGCCGACCAGGCGGCGCAAAACGGGACGATTCTGCGTACCGTCGACCGCCAGGTCCAATTGAACGAATACGTTCAGGTCGCCGGGCTGGCTAATGGCAACAGCGATCAGCCATTGTTAGGCAGTGCCTACAACGTGATCGCCGTCGGTCGCACCGATGGCATCCATCAGCAGACTACAGTGGCCGTCGCCGGAGACAGCTTGTACGGAACGATCCGGATCGCTCCCCATCTCGTTGCGCCTGAATCCACCACGAGCGCTGCGACGCCGGTGGTATCCGCCGCCGCCGCAGTGCTCGCGCAAACCGGTCACGACGGTGGTCTGACCCTCTCGAAGGGATCCACGGTCATAGCCGGGATCGGCGCCGTCTACAATGCTGAACGATCGGAGACCGTGAAGGCGGCGTTGATGGCCGGCGCAGACCGTGAAACGTTCAACAGCAGTACCAGCGCCAACATCACCGACTATCGCAGCGCCGGGCACCAGACCGCTAATGGATTGGATGACCGCTACGGGGCCGGACAGGTGAACATTTTGAACAGCTACCATATCGTGGCAGGCGGAGAGCAGGACAGCCTGCAGCAGGGTGGGAGCGACATCGGTCGATTCGGGTTCGATTATGCCGGCGCCTTCGGCGGTCTCAACGGCAGCCCCCGCACCGCGTCCTATTTTTTTAACGCGCCGGAAAATGCCATGCTGTTTTCGTCCCTCGTCTGGAACGTCGGCGTTTCGAACAACAGCGCCTTCACGACGACGCTGCACAATCTGAATCTCTCGCTGTACGACGTCACGCTCAATGCCCTCATGGCGCAGTCGTCCAGCACAGTGGACAATACGGAAAATCTTTGGGTGGAGCTGTTGGGCGGCAATCGGTACGAACTGAGGGTGACCGCGGGCAACGCTGCCAATTCTTCATGGGACTATGCGCTGGCCTGGCGCATGGAGGGATCTCCAGCCCCCGTGCCGATTCCGGCTGCCATCTGGCTCTTCGGCAGCGGCTTGGCGGGTCTTGTGGCGATGGCGCGGCGCCGAAAGGCAGCGTCGATCACAGTCACGGGGGCCCATTCCCATGGCAATGAAGCGGGGTGAACGGAGGATCTGAATAGATCCTTTCGTTCAACCCGTTTTGTGTCCCAGATGGCGTAGGCCCCGGCGCGCCTCTCGAATCGGCCGGACAGGCAGAACAGCCGTGCCTCGCATCCAGGATGAGTTTCCCCCTGCCACCCTCGCGTTCTCTCGCGTCTCGCCCATCGCGCATACATCTTTTCATCACATCTGTTGTAATTGTTGCATGAGTCGGTAGCCCCACCTGTCCGGTTTTGTTAATCATACGAGCATGAGGAACCACACTCACGACTATGTATCTAGCAAGGAGGGTATATGACAAAACGCACAGTGTTATTCGCCATCGCCGCAATGGGAATGTGGTTGGCCGGCGCTGCGCCATCTCACGCGGCGACAGTCACTACACCGGGACCAGCAACGGGACTTACCTATGAATGGGGCGTCACAATGAGCGAGACGGATAGTGCAGTTTATACCGGGCTCGTCGGGGCTAAAAGCTGGGCTGAGCCGGCAAACCCTCCCGGGGAAAGAGGCTGGACTCATACATCTGATTGGACCGCTCTTGACCTGACCGGTCTCAGCGGATCCACGCTGCTGACCCTGCATCTTGCGCGTGGCGCTACCGGTGAATTGTCCCCCGCCTTCAGCCTCTATAGCGGATGGGAGACCGTCAACTCGGATAGCCCCAATCATACCTTCAATAACATTGGCAACATCAGCTGGGCGACAAATCTGACATATATGGACCATATAGCCAACGCGGGGGGACCGGATGGGTCCGGCACCGGAACGGGAGTGACATTTGTCTCCAAACAGTGGGAGCTCGCCCCAGGCCTGTACTCCCTCGTGTACGGAGGCAATCCGGGGTTTGTCCCGCCTCTCGGCCAAACCGGATCTCACAGCTTTTCAGCGACGCTCACGACTTCGCCTGTACCGGTGCCCGCAGCCCTGTGGCTCTTCGGCAGCGGACTTACCGCTCTTGTCGGACTCGCGCGGCGACGGATGAACGCGTAGAACTGGACGTCATCGTGTGACCAGAATTCGGGTCGAGCGACTGATCGGAGTTCCACCGGCTCGACCCGATTCTCGCGTGTACTGGCGTGACGGTGAGAGACAGAAGAGAGAGAAGGAGTCCCTATGATTGTTACACGCTCTATCGGTGCACTCTATCTCGCTGTGATGCTGGGGTTCTCGATATACGCCGAACCACCGGCTCGAGCTGCCGTGATCGATCTGACCGAGATCGGTTTCGAATTCGACGGCTCGCCCTGGACTCTTGGATGGAAATTCACCGTGAACAGCCTATCGACCGTTGAATCGCTCGGCGTATACGACTCCGACCGAGACGGTCTCTCCGTGACCGCGCAAGTCGGTCTGTGGTTGGCGACTGGGGGAGATCCCCTCGTCCAAACGACTGTCCCGAGCGGCACTGCGGCCGCCCTTGACGGACACTTCCGCTTCGCTCCGATCGCGCCGACACTCTTAACCCCCGGGACCGAGTACATCGTCGGTTCCTATCTGGCGGAAGGACTTGCAACTTCTTTTTTTAGCGGCAACGGCGCCGTCGATCCTCGTGTGAACGTGATCGATGCGCGGTACTCAGCATTCGGGAGCGCCGCGTTCGAATTTCCCGGCCTCACCGATCCGGGCACGGATGGCGCGGCCTATCTGGGCGGCAATTTTCAACTGACCCCCGTCCCCCTCCCCGCCGCAGCCTGGCTGTTCGGAAGTGGGTTGGCCGGGCTGCTGTTCAACGCCAGGAAACGGTTCAAGCGGTCAATGTAGGCACCACCAGGAGTGCATCATCTTGGCGCGATTGTGGCGACTCAGGAATTAGTCCTCTGCAATTCCGGAGGAACGATAATGAAGAAACAGCTCGCTCGCGTCGGCATCGGTGTCATCATCTCAATCATTGCGGCCACCGGCTCGGTTCTCTCGCAGGTTCCCGCCCCTGGCGATCCCCCTCGCCCTCCCTCCTTGAAAACTGTCCCGGTCCCCGAACCGGCGAATCTCGGTGATTTTGTGAAAGACCGCCAGGCGGCCATTCGACTGGGCAAGGCCCTCTTCTGGGACATGCAGGTGGGCAGTGACGGTGTGACCGCCTGCGGGAGCTGTCACTTTAGCTCCGGAATGGCGGACAATCGATCGAAGAATCAACTCTCTCCGGGGTTGAAACGGATCACGCCGACTGGGGCGTCCAATCCGGATGTGACGTTCCACAGGAATCTCGGCCCGGTCGGACAAATCACGGCCGCCGATTTTCCGTTCTTTCCAGCCAGCAACGATGTGCTGTCTTCGCAGGGTGTCCGCAACTCGGTGTTCCTCGGCATCTCGAAGGGACCGGCCGATCTCACGCGCCCGGAGCCGGACCCGGACGGATTTCGCGTCGGATCCCTCAATACGCGCCGCGTCGAGCCACGGAATACGCCCACGGTCGTCAACGCCGTGTTCAACCACCGCCAATTCTGGGACGGTCGAGCCGACAATGTGTTCAATGGCGTGAACGACATGGGCGATCGCGATCCGAACGCCCGCCTGTTCCGCGCAGACAATCCCGCTAGCCCCGTCGCCGTCCAGGTTCGGTTGGAGGACTCCAGTCTCGCCTCGCAAGCGGTCGATCCACCGGTCAACGAGTCTGAAATGTCCGCCCGAGGCCGGACGACGCGGGACATCGGCAAGAAGTTCGTCCGCTGGGCGCCTCCCGGGCAATCGACGTCCAACCTGCGTCCGCTCGCCTTGCAACTCGTGCATCCGGAAGATAGCGTACTCGGTCCCTTGAGCCGGTGGCCGCAGAAGGGGCTGCACGCGACCGGCTACCCTGAGCTGATTCAGGCCGCGTTTCACCGGCAGTGGTGGGACTCCTCCAAACTGATCAGAGTGGGAGCCGATGGGACGCCGACCGTGATCGATCCGCCGGCCGGATCGCCGGAACCGAACGACTACTCGTTGATGCAGTACAATTTTTCGTTGTTCTTCGGCTTGGCTATTCAGACGTATGAAGCCACCCTCGTCGCCGACAATTCGCCCTACGACCAGTTCATGGACGGCAACCCTAACGCCATCGGCCCGCAGGCCATATTAGGCGTGGATCTCTTCCGCAGCCAAACCCGTGGCCAATGCATCACCTGCCACGAGGGGGCGGAAATGACCGGCGCCTCGGTTCGTCAGGTGCGGGCCAGCCCGACCCGCATCCGAGACGGACAAGCCGCGGATCGGGGATTCAACAACATCGCCGTGCTGGAGACCTTCCAGGATTTGAGCCTGGGGGCGAAGGACCCACTCGGGAATTGGCTCTCCACGGTCAAACGTCTCACCCCACCGCCGCCGGAGCCGATCGTCGTGGATGGAGCCTTCAAAGTGCCGGGTCTGCGCAACGTCGAACTCACGGCGCCCTTCTTTCACAACGGCGGCCATGTCGATCTGCCCGCCGTCATCGACTTCTACGACCGGGCCGGCGATGCCCACGAAGGGATGCTGACCCTCGACGGCACACAAATCGAGCTCATGGCGATCTTGGGGCTCACGGCGGAGGAAAAGGCGGCGCTTCTGGCGTTTCTCCTCTCCCTCACCGACGAACGGGTACGCTTTCAACAGGCACCGTTCGATCACCCGCAACTCTTCGTCCCGAACGGATCGGGTGTGCCGCGCGCCATCATGCCCGGCGATCAGTTGTTCGAAATTCCCGCTGTCGGCCGTTTCGGCGGCCCGCCACAGAAGAAATTCTTGGAACCCTAACACATCGCAAAGGAGGGTCATTATGAAAGCGGTTACCTTGGTTTTGACATTGTTGATGGCGGTAGTGAGTGTGTTCGCACCGTCGGATTCCCGGGCTGCCTCCGTCACGAGCGGCACATTCACCATGAATCTCGATCGTGATGCCTTGGCCCAATTGACGCTCAATCCGACTGGAACGCCGCCGACGCTCTACCTCGAAGAGTTCTGGGACGCATCCGCTTCCGCATCGCTGACCGCCACGCAGATCAATACACCGGGAACAGCGGATCTCGTGCCGGGAACCGGTGAGATTCCCGCGACCGGCTTGGTCTACGACGTCACGGGCTCAACTGTCACCAACCCGGCTGGACGGGCTATTCAACCGACGAATTTCACCTACGATCCGAACAACGTGACCGGTACGGCAACCGGCCAGATCGGGCTCGGCGGCGTGATGCGGTTTATGGGCAATTTCCAGGGTGTGTTTACGACCGGCGACTACGCGCTGGAATACGATGCGACCCGAGTCGGCAATCCAGCCGGCGGCTCGGGCTGGTACCTCTTGAACAATTTTGGCTTTCCAATCCCCGCCTGGGACCTGGCCGATGTGACGACCAGCAGCGATCCCTTCTCGCTCGCGCTCTCAGGAAATCTGAAATGGAGTCCAGAGGTCACCTCGGCGTTCTTTGCCCCAAGCGACCTCGGGAAAACGATGGGGACCTTTACCTTTGCCTCGCCAGTACCGCTCCCAGCGGCTATCTGGCTGTTCGGCAGCGGGCTGATCGGGCTGGCGGGCTTGGCGCGACGGCGCACATCCATGTGGGGATAGATCATGGATCGACAGCGATCGTTGTTCGTCATTTTCCTTGCCCTCGCCGCTCTCATCCAGGGAGCGGCGGCCGAAGCATCAGGCGTCAACATCGGTACCGTCTTGGTCGGCCATGCCGGAAATGCCCCCGATCCTCTGACCGGCCTCGGCGCTGTGCCCTATCAGTACTACATCAGCTCGACCGAGGTCACGAACGCGCAGTATGCCTCTTATATGAATAGGGTCGATCCTCACGGCGTCAATCCTCATGACATCTACAATCCCGATATGACGAACGTCACCGGCTTCGCGGTTGTGAAGGGCGGGATCGACTTCGATCCGGGCGCGCCCACGGGGACCATGTACGCCCCCAAACCCAACTACGGAGACAAGCCGGTCAACTACGTGAGCTTTTACGATGCCGCCCGCTTCGCCAACTGGGTTATGACGGGGAACACAGAGAACGGATTTTACACCTTCACTGATACGAGCACGCTCGCGAGCCAAGGCACGCATGGACCGGATCGGCACAACGGGATGAATTGGGTCGCGATCCCCAGCCAGAACGAATGGTACAAAGCCGCCTATCACAAGAATGACGGGGCAACGGGCGACTATTTTCTCTATCCGACGAGCAGTAACACCATCCCGACCATCGCCACCGCGACGCCGACGGGAGACATCGCCAATCCGGGCCAGAACGTCGCCAACTACAATTTCGGCGCGAATTGGGATGGCACCGGGAATCTCGGCCACTTCACCACGGTCGGGAGCGCCGGCCTCGAAAGCGCCAGCCCCTACGGAACCTTCGATCAGGGCGGCAATATGTATGAATGGAACGACGCCGTCACCGGGTCGCATCGCGTCCTGCGCGGCGGGTCGCTCTGGCTCGACGAAGAGACGCTACGGTCCACCTACAGCAGCTTCTACAATCCCAATGTCGGCGGCAGCAGCATCGGCTTCCGGCTCTCCAGCCTCGAACCGATCAGCGTCGTGCCGATTCCCGCCGCCGTCTGGCTGTTCGGGAGTGGACTCATTGGGCTGGCTGGTTTGGCGCGGCGACGGGCAGCGTAACAGTACGGCCATCACGCATGAATCTTTCCGTCACATTTGTTGCAGACATCGGTTTTGATTGGTAGCGGACCATACTCCGCTCTGATATTGATCGTCGTACGAGGAACAATCCTCTCAAACAAAACGTGCTTGTGGTCGATGACGACGGCACCAGTGTCCAATACAGTGAGAGGAGGTCCGACGATGGCGAGCAGGCAGACGGGTGAGAGCACCCGGGTAATGATTGTCGAACAGGACTTGGACTTTGGGTTGAAACTTGCCGATCATCTCGCCATTCACGGCTATCAGCCGGTGCTTGTTCGGTCTGTCGATGCTGCGATCGATAAACTCAGGGCCACTCGTCCTCAGGCGATCTTTGTCGGACTCCAGGCGTCCGAGCCTCAGTCGCAGATGAACGCCGGTGAAGTCTTACTCATCATCCGGACCATCTGTCCTCTCGTGCCGGTGGTAACGATCGCAGGTCAGATCATCGAGGACCAGACGCAAGTCGTGTTTTGCCAAGGGGCTCACCGTTTTGTGGTCAAACCGGTGGAATTCTCGCAGGTCGGTGAGATGCTCCAGTCTGAACTGAGTGAGGCAACAGTATAGTGGTCTCGAATGGCGCAGAGCACAAACTTCGTAATCGATTGGTAGTTGAGCGCATGTGGCACGATATCAGTACCCCTATTTCAAGAGGAGCGCGCATCTGATGACCTGTCATCGGTGCCATGGTTTCATGTGGCCTGTGGATCTCCTCATTGGAGAGTGCGGCAGCAAGGAGGACGCTGTTCGTGGCTGGCGCTGTGTCGCCTGTGGCGAAATCATCGATCGAGTGATCGCGCGGAATCGCCTTCGTGCGAGAGGCAGGCGATTGTCCAAACGACAGAAGAAGCCTCGTCTACCGGTTCTCAAGATCCCGGCCTTTTAATGGCCGGCATGTGGGGCATTCAGCGCGAATCGGGCTAACCCGCATGATTCATGAAGCTTCTGCTGCACGCGCCTGCCTGTGCGGGTCCGCACGCAGACAGACGGATACGCGGCTGCGACGGGCAGTCTCGCCGTTCAGCCCTTCGACATACTGCACGAGTATGCCTCAGGGCTTCACGGCTCCGAGTGCCCGTCCTTCGACTTAGCTCAGGACGGTGAGCCTGTCGAACCGTCTCGCTTCGCGTCTGCACGCGTTCGTCCCTCGACCACTCGACCTCGCTCGGGGTCGAGCAAGAGCAGGGTCGAAGGCTCGACTGGGCTCGGGACCCTGAGCAAGTCGAAGGGCCACGAACCTTCATGAATCATGCGGGCTAGACCGTCCTCTTTAAGGCCCCAAGAGAAAAACCGCACACCTCCCGGCAGCATCGTCAGGGCGTATTGACTGTTTGATCTATCACAACTATAGTAATTCTCATACATGAGGTGGTGTATGATTGAGACGGTGTCAACGCTTGAGATCCGTCAACGGCTTGGAGATCTCTTGAATCGGGTGGCGCTTCGGCATGATGAATTCATCATCGAGCGCAAAGGAAGGCGATTGGCGGCGATGGTCCCGGTTGACCGACTTGATCAAATGCAACAAGCAGCGCGTTTGCACTTGCTCTCTATTCTTGTTCAGAAATCGCAAGGAATATCTCAGAGCCAGGCCGATCAACTTGCCAACGAAGCCAAACATCGTACTCGGAGGCCACGTCGGAAGTAACGTGTGATTCGAGCCGTCCTAGCCCGCATTATTCACGAAGGCTTCTACTGCAACCGCCGATACGTCGCTACGACAGGCCTGGGCGGGCGGGCTCGCCGCTCAGTCGGTCAACATACTGTTCAAGTATGCTTCCTTCCCTCGCGGCTCCGCGCGCCCGTCTCGCGTGGCGTCTCGGCGGTTTCGTCACGAATCCTCGTGAATAATGTGGGCTAGACGCCAATATCTATATCAGCGCGCTCATTCGTCCCCAGGGACCACCGGGACGCATTCTTCGTCTGTTGCTGGACGATCAGGCGTTTCGTCTTGTCGGGTCCGATGCAATCTTCGACGAAGTTCGACGCAGTCTGAAATATCCACGAGTGCGCCGGTACCTTTCCCTCCGAAATGAGGAGATTGATCGTTGGATCATAGCCTTGGCGTTGATTGCCGCACCCACCGAAGGCCGATTGAAACTCCGGGCAGTCGAGAAGGATCCGGATGATGACAAGTATCTGGTTGCGGCACTTGAGGGGCGTGCAGACTGCCTCGTAAGTGGGGATTCGGATCTTCTCGAACTTCACGAATACAAAGGCGTGAGCATTGTTACAGCTCGCGAGTTCCTCCATATTCTAGAGTGAAGGAGATGAGTACACCTTATTCGTCCCGTCGCTCCTGTCGCGGGCATCACGCACGAATCTATTTATCGCAACTGTTGCGAGGATCGGCACATACGTTGAAGTAGCGTTCTCCGCGTGCTCTATGCCGGCTTATTCGCCCTTGCGGAGGGGCGACACCGCGTATCTTCATTTTTCTAAGGTAAAGTGTTCCCGATCGATGAACTCCACAATTCGCTTCACCACCATCTTGTGTCTTCTGTTGTGTATTGGTCTCCTCGCCGACCTTCGACACGCGCGTGCAGGGTTGCAGCCGAGTCATGTCGTGATCCTCGCCAATGCGAAGAGTCCTGAGAGCCTGGCGGTGGCCAGGCATTACGCCGCACAGCGCGCGGTGCCGGACAGCCACATTGTCCGGCTCGAACTTCCCTTTCGCGATAGCCTTACGCGACAGGAGTATGAAGAGTCCGTCGTCGTTCCCTTGCGGCGCGCGCTGGAAGCCAAGCAACTTGCTCAGACCGCCAGAGTGATCGTGACGACGTACGGCGTGCCTCTCCGCGTTGATGCCCCTCGTCTTTCTCCGGAAGAGCAACGCTGGCTGGCAGAGGCCAAGAAGGCGGTCAAGACCAGCCGTGCGGGATTGGAGCGATTGGAAAACCTGTTCGAGAAGATGACGCCTGGGTCACCGAATGTGGAAGGTCTGACGCCGATCCCCGCGCAGGACATCCTCGAAATGGCGCGGACCATGGCGCTCTTGCCCCATGTCGATCGCGCGTGGCGGGCAGCAGTCCAACATGTGCAGCAACTTCCCCGGCCGGAATCGGAGCAAGCGCTTCAGGAATTGGTACGACACACTCAACAGTACGGGGGGTGGGGCATCCTCCTTCAGAAGGAATCGAGAGCCGGACGAGCCGGCACGCCCACCGATACGCCGGCCATGGCCGCCTGGCGACGACTTCTTGAACAAACCAGTCCCTACTGGGCAGGCCTTGGCCGCGAGCCGATTCGGCTTCAACGGCAACTCATCTACCGCTGGACAGAGCGGCTATTCGGTCTACGCGGCCTGTTGGAACTCGCGAGCGCCGAAGTGGACTTGCTCACCTATACCTATGCCGATGCGAGTCTCGACAGCGAACTCAGTCTCTTATGGTGGGATCGGGATCTCTACCCCGTCGCCTGGCGCTGGGGGAATCCATTGTTTCAGAACTCGGCCGCGGCCCAAACCGATCTGCCCATCCTTATGGTCAGCCGGCTGGATGCGCCGACGGCTGAGTTGGCGAAAGGGCTTGTCGATCAGGCCTTGCAGGCTGAGCGATCAGGATTGCAGGGCACCGTGTACTTCGACGCGCGCGGACTGAAAGCCACCGACACCTATGGGGTGTACGATCAAAGCCTGCGGGATGCTGCTGAGGTGGTGAAACAGCAGTCATCGTACACAGTGGTCCTTGATAATGTTGCAGCGACGTTGAGTCAGCTGGGAGCGGCCCCGGATGTCGCGCTCTATATTGGATGGTACAAGCTTCGGTCCTATGAAGATGCGTTTACCTTCAAGCCCGGCGCCATCGGCTATCACATGGCGTCGGCTGAGGCAATCACGGTGCACAATCGTGGCGAACGCGGGTGGTGCAAGAATGCGTTGGAGCGCGGGATTGCGGCGACGCTCGGCTCGGTGGGAGAGCCTTACCTGGATGCGTTCCCTGAGCCTGCTCGCTTTACGACGTTGTTGCTGACGGGAAAGTATTCGCTGGCCGAGGTGTATTACCTGACGAGCCGCTACGTCAGCTGGCGCATGGCGCTGTTCGGCGATCCGCTGTACAATCCGATGCGTGGGCGAGGCCTTGTTTCTTCTGAATCCGATGCCCGGTACCCGCCGGCGCCGTCAGACAGACCGATGGCCGATCCGCTGGTTGAATCGCGCCTCGTAAAGCAGGAACAGGACTCACGATTCGCACAGCTGGTCCACCTGCTACAGGAAGCGGAAGCGGTGACGAAGCCTGCCCGCTAGGCGCCGCAGACTACTTGATCATGAGCAGCTTCCCTCCAAGATCCTTCGGATTGAGATGATCGCGATAGGTCAACGTATTCCCCTGTGTTGCGTAGAAGAGGTCGCTGGTGGGGATGCCGATATATTTCGTCTCACCCGGTTTCAAGACGACTTGGGCTTTCAACACGGTCGGAGCGCTGTCATTGGCTGCATCTGTCATTTGGAACCCTCGTTCAACGGCGGATTTGTTCGTCACCTTCAGCAGCACAGGCCGGCCTGGCCGAACCTTGAAATCGATCACCGTGACCGGAGGATACCAACTTTTCATTGTGCCGATTTCGATGGCGAACAACTGCGCATCGACATCGAGCTCTTTGAAAGACTGGCCGACCACCGACCCGGTTTCGAGGTCGCCGATCTCGACTCCCCCGGCCTGTAACGCAAATGCCGCCGTCCCCATCATGAGAAACCCCACCGATACCGCAACGCTGACCCCAAGATACCTCATCATGACCTGATCCCTTCCATGGTTAAAGGCGATTACAGTGATCCCTCAGACGGACGGAAAGACATGACACAAGGAGGAAGCCCCTTCTCATCGAGCACTTGCCCTCCGACTACCGTATCACCGACGACCAGAACCAGCACTTTGATTCGCTTGGTCTGGTCGAGAAACTTTCCGCTGGCTACGGCCATCACTTCATGCGTGCCATCGGCTTGCGCGAGGTCGCTCTCGATCGTCACATGATAATATTCGAACCCGTCGAAGATCTTATTCAAGGCCTGCGCGCGCAGGAGCGCAACAAGCGGCGGCTCTTCGGCGTGCGCCGGAGCCGCGAGGCACAAGAGCACCGTCATCATGAGCGCGGTCAAGAGAGACATCGGCCACTCCTTGCAAAATGCCGTGCGTTGAACGGCTTCGGTTCCCAGTTACAGGTCCCCGAAGTCGTGGCGCATGCTCGCCATTACGTCCTACACCTCGCCGTATCGGTGCGATGCTTCGCTGATCGGACAACGGTCCGGCGTTCATCCGTTATCGCGCCGCCCGCTTCTCGAAATACTCATCGTAGCGATGCACGAAGTCTTTGACGGCCAACGGCGCGTGACACGCCCGGCACTTGCCGAAGTCTTCCGTCAGCGCTTTCCCGTCCGGACCATAGGCCGCAAAGACCCAATTGCCGGTCTTTAGATTATCCGGCACATCCTGCCCCCAGCCCTCGCCCTTCGCCATGACGAAGATCTTTGCGAGATCACCCTTGACCAGTTTGCCGTCCGGGCCGGTCACCGGAGTTTCGCCATCCAATTGCGCCTTGTAGAGTTCCATGACCATCACGGCGCCGTTGGGAAACGGTTGCCCCGCGTTCGTCTTAGCGCCGACCGTGTTGATGAACAACTCACGAACTTGTTTTGCGTCCGGTCGCTGTACCTCGGACAAGAACTTCGGCCCATTCTGGTATCCAACCGGCAAAGCCGGCTCGCCATCTTTCAACTTCTCCGGAGCGGAAGCCGTCGGCGTGGATCCTATTTCAGCACAGCCCCATACCGCGACGGCACAGAGCATCAGTCCCCATTGTTTAATCATCGTGTGCGCTTCCTTTATCCATGGTCCTCACTTGTATACCGAGTCACTTTTTTTCCGTCTACCGACCCCTGCTTACCGAGACTCCAGATGCTACAAACTTGCTATCGGATGAGGCGGTCTTGACGGTAATCTTACTCGAAAAGGCCGTGGTGGTTGCCTGCTCCACTTGGCCTACCCGTCGTACCAGCAGCGGCTAATCTGCTCGCCAGGTCGATGATCACAGACCTCCTCGTTCGAAGCAATCCATTGCCATGCCTGCCCCCTGCGGGCTCCAGTTGACGTCGGTTATGATGATCGGCAATGTCCGCCAACGGCTCATTGGCCGTTCATTTTCCACTACCGTCGTGACACATGACCCGCAGATGAATTGTGGAGCCCCACGGCTGTCAAGCCGATGAGCTTCACTGAACCCGCTCACGACTCGTTTACCAGACCTGCGGTGTGGCCTGGTTATCGCTAGCCACAAGTCCCGTGTAGTACACCGTGACCTGTTTGGGATTTTTCCCCACGGGAATGGTCGCGGTGATCGTATGGTGCGTGGCATCGATGAGGGAAACCGAACCGTTCCCACTATGTGGAGCGTTCGTGACGACGACTCCTTTCGCGGATCCCGCACCGTTCGGACCAGTCACCCAGACATCCAGGACATGCACGCCAAGCGAGCCGACTGGGGAAAGATCGATGCTCATGAGCAACGGAAACGACGTCGGCCAAGTCGCCGTATCGAACACGTAGAGCTTGTCCTTCTGGAACGAAGCCGCTTGCTGGGGGGTGAGCCCGATCGTGACATTCCACTGAGTCAGATAGAGTCGATTTCCGTCAGGGGTGAAGCGAAACTGAGCAGGCCGCACATGGTCCAGGCTGTGACCGACAAGGGTCAGCGCCGGCTGAGTCAGATCGACGAGGCCGAATCTCCCGATCATTTTCGTGGGATCCGAGGTGGTATCCTCGCCGGTTACGAGGAGAAAGCGACCGTCCGGCGTGATCTCCGCGTTCTGGAATTGGGACACATCGATGCGCCTCATGATCGCCAAGGAACCGGGATTGATTTCAACGACTGACCGATAGCCTGCCAGGTAGCTGTAAATCTTTCCCGTCGCCGGCGACCAGTACATTCCAACAGGCGCCGAATGATTGGGCGTCGTCGCGTCCCCATCACAGGCAGAATGTCCCAATGCGGTTTCCTTGGCGCTGTCGCACAAATCGATCTTCACGAAGAACTCGCTCCAGCCGATGTTTCCCCCGGCTGTTGGCACAGGAAGCAGCACACTAATGAGCCCTGTGGTCTGACTGGAGACAAACGCAAGTTGTTGTGCGACTGCCGGCGGTTGGGAAAACGCGAGGAAGTGCGCTCCCTTCCCGGAGAGACAGGCGAATGAGCTGATGTGCGGCTTTTCCCCGCCCACGCCGAGATGCGAATTGTGAAGCACCGAGACGGATCCTCCGCGCGAACAGTTGCCTACCGTATCGATACCGGTGATGGGATCTCCGTCGTTCATCGTCCACAACACTTCCTTGTCGACCGGGTCGCGGTAGATGCGCGTGGGCCGCTGCCCGATCTTGACTCTGGGATCCTGCGGATTCTCCGTCAGAAAATCCTCGAGAATCGGCACGAGTCCCCCAATCGGATCGATGGTGGCGACTTGGTTGGTTGACGTGTTGGTCACAAAGATCCATTCCCCCAGGGAAACGGCGATTCCACCGATCGCATCGGGCTGTGCGGGACCGAGCGACAGGGTGCTGATGACGGGCGAATGCTTCCCATCGAGTCTGAGCGTCGTGAGCGTCGTGTCATCCTGATTCACTACAAACGCCATCGGGGTCGAGAGCGGCGAATTCACTTCTGGGTCATTGTCGCCGCCGCAGGCTGCGAGCAGCATGAGGACGGAGAATAGCGCAGGCCGACCGATCGAGCGCGAGATCCAGGATTGCTTGGTGACTGAGATGGCGGGGCACGTTGCGGTGCTCATAGGACCCTCCGTCTGACACAATTGCTCTGCGGCCGCCTAAAACAGCGGCGTCGTCGCGAAAGCCTTCGTCATCCCGAACACGTAGCTGGTTGCTTGTTGTAGATTCCCGTTGAAGTCGCGATAGAACGGAATCTGAGCGATGAAATAGACCTGCGCGAAATCGAAGGCGTTGACCACTAAGCCGGTTGAGAAGGCTGCAAAGGTGTGGTCGGTCGTCGGCACATCGCGGCCTATGATATTTCCGTCGAGCAGTACCGCGCGATCGAACGGCGCGGGCCTGAATTCAAACAACGCGGCTTCGATATTGTCCTGGGTTTTGTGGCGGAAATTGACCTGTTCCGTGAGCGTGAGCCACGGCCATGTCACGATATTCACGCCCGCACTCAGCGTATACTCATCGCCGAATTGGTATCCATCAGAGTTCCGTGCCGTGTGACGCCAGTTCCCGGCGAGAACCTGATTGACCCGATGGGGCACGATTTCATATGTCTGGTAGAATCCCGGCTGAACACCAAAGGCGCCGCGTCCGACCTGAAGGGTGGATTCGGCAAGCTGGCCGGGAATGGGCATGTTTCCATAATCCCCGGTCGGGAAATAGACGCCCATTTCCAATACGACCATGCTGCGCAAGGTCGGCAAGAGGTTGTACTTGACCTTGGCCAACACATCCCCGATGCCGCGGTCATTGGTGTTGGCCACGGCGCCGGCGCCAATCTGCCCGACTGAATCCACGATCTTGTACGGCACCAGAACTTCAAGCCCTAGCCGTTCGGTCAGCCCATAGTTGAGATCCAGTGCCGTTGTTTGGACCAACGTGCTGAGCTGACTGACTTGACTGTTGGCAAGAATAAGTTGTTTGGTTTGTTGGTTCGCAAACGGGATGGTGGACACCCCGCTAGGAGGAATCTCATTCGGCGTGTAGGTGTGGTTTAGGTTCACTATTAGCATGCCCGCTGGAGAAACTTGCTGCTGTGATCCGATGATCACAAAGCAGCTCACCGATCCACAGGACGCCTCTGCCGGCGATTCCAGGCCCCTCACGCACAGCATCGGTAGGAGGGCACTGACCAACAGGAGAGGCCATCGAGATGGCGCTTTCGTCATAAGGTCGCTCGCAGCCGTGGCCGAACTCTGTCACGGCTGGAGTTTTCACGGCCAATCGAACCGGGCCTTTTCTGGAGGGCTTGGCTTCCCTGAGGCACTATCGCCGCGACGGGCGCCCCGACGCAGTGGTGATCAATCAAGGCGGCGACTGTTTCGCTGAAGATCCGGAGACTGCCCACTCCGATTCGAGTCCCGCCGAGCCGGCCGTCCTCCACCCACCGATACACCGTCCAGCGGCTGACGCTCAAAATTCTGGCTGCCTCCTCGACACGGAGAAGCCGCTTTTGTTGCAATGTGAGAATCGCGTCCATGATGCATCTCCCCGCACTCGTCCTGAGTGCCTCTTGTCAAACAGTTGAGAAAAACTGCCTACGCCGCCGCCGTTTCCGTATCGCCAGACACGTATGTCGTGGTCGAAGAGGCATCGACAGATTTGGTGAATTCTTTGGGTAGTCACTGCCGGCGAGGACGTCGAGGCGTTCCCCTAAAGAAGGAGGTTGCGCAACCCCTGCCACACGCTGGGTGACCTGCTAATAATTAGAGAGAAGATACGGGTGGACCGCGAGTGAGGGAGAATACAGAGGCGGCATCGTCGGCCTGGCCGGCCGATTCGCTATCGATAATTGAGAGAAAAGCAATGGTCGAAACAGAGACGGAATCCGTAAGATCGAATCCTTGCCCTGCCCCGCAGAGCCACGAACAGAGCGCTGAGGAGTGTGTCGCCGCCTTGTGATGGGCATGCTGCGCCTCATGGGCCACCATCGCCGGTGAAGCGAGCGCAGGCACCAAGAGGAGGCAGGCCACCAGGGGCAGCACGAGGATCTGTCGATTGAAATGAATCACGCCATCCTACTGGCCGATGCCATTAGCCTCGGCTTGTTTCCTTGAAAATGCTGGATCGTGTAAGACATCTTGTCTTCGTTCAACAGCCCGCCCTTGACGTACTCCTGGCCGAACCCCTTCTCATCCAGAAACAGGCTGACCGGCAATCCGAACCCTCCAATTGATTCGCCACCCTTCAACGTCGAGCCAATAAAAAAACGGGGCGGAGGCGACGAGAGGAAACACCTGCATCGAAATATGGCATTTATATATGCCCCGCCGACAACTGTCTACCTATCCTTGCTCACGGATGCTACAAATATGAAAATGGACCAAATTGCCCGCTTCGGCGGATTGAGCCGGCCATCGATCACGCCATCGAAGGTAAGAATGCTGCCCATCAGCCCGAATCAGCCCGGCCACGATGAGAAAGAAGGTTATGAAGAGCCCGGCATAGCGATGGAGGAGAATTCAAAAGTGGCGGGTCGTGGCGCACATTCCTTACTTGGCCAGTTCGTTCCAACACGGAATAATTCCTTGCCTGAACGAGCGATTCGTAATCTCACCTGTTAGGATCGGAGACCCTATGCGGGCCCAATGACGCCACCCATTAATCAATGAAAGTGAGCAGTCGGGAATATCCAAGAAATTCTCGTGACTGTCTCGCGTACTCCTTCTTAAACTCGACCGGCTCGAAAAACGACAATCAAGGCCGGGCAGAATTGCCCTCCCGCTCATCGTCTCACTCCTTCTGTGTCTTCTGACTCGTGGCATTCGGCTGGTTCTGTTCATGCGGGCGGGATGAGTGGGTTTGCTGAACTCGAATCGCCGCCGCTCGTGCAGCGAAGAGGTTCGCCTCAACCGATTGCCCGAGGCCATGCAAGAGGCCGGCATAGCGTTCACAGAGCATGGCGACCATCGGATGATGGCGCCCTAGCGTCTGCTGCTGGATCACCAGCGCCCGTTGGTACCGAAGCTTCGCCTCATCCACCAAACCTCGTTCGTGCGAAAGCCAGGCCCAATTCTCGAGAATCATGCCGGTCAGCGCGGCCTCCGGTCCCGCCGCAGACTCGCTGACTGCCAGCGCCTCACGGTAGTAGTGATCCGCGAGTTCCGGCAGCCCTTGGGAATGATATAGATTACCCAGATTGTTCAGACAGATCGCAACCGATGGGTGGTGTTGTCCAAAACGTGCGAGTCGAAGGGAGAGGGCTTGCCGATACAGTGGTTCGACAAAGACGTAGAACCCCTTTTCCTTATAAAGGGATGCCAGATTATTCAGGAACGTCGAAGGGTCAATCGACGCCGACGCTTCGTCGGTGTTGGACAGGAGAGCGAGGGCCAGACGAAACCGTGATTCAGCTTGCACGAGGCGGCCCTGTTTCCGATAGAGTCCTGCGAGATTGTTGAACCCGATCGCCAACTCTGAGTGGCCGCGACCTAAGGCCCGTTCACCGATCGCGAGCGAGCGAAGGAGGGCGGCTTCGGCCTGCTCGAAGGCTCCTTCCTCCTGATAGATTTCAGCCAGATTGTTCAATGCGGAGCCTACATCCGCATGATCGGAGCCGAGTGCCTGTTCCCATCGAGCCAACGCCTGCTCATAGTACGGCTTCGCGCGGGCGTACTGGCCTTGTGCATGGTAAACGAGGCCCAAATGATTCAGCGTCGTCGCCACCCGCCTGTCGATGGGCTCAAACTGTTCGGCCTCATGGGTTGCCAACAGAAACAGTCGCTCCGCCTCCTCATATCGTGCTTGTTCTCGCGCTGCGGTTCCGGCCTCGGTGAAGGTCTGCCATGCGTCCGACGAGCCTGCCTCGGCCAGAGGCGGTCGACCCGACACCATGAAGAAAACCGCCGC
>JAKDNQ010000081.1 GCA_030456405.1 Nitrospira sp. | reverse complement strand
TCCGCCGCGCGCGCCGCCGCCGAGATCGATCAGAAACGTAGAATGTGCCAGTTTTTCTCTCCAATGTGATGGTCCTCATGCCACCACTCAGCACCTCACTTCCGGAACTCAGACGTATGGTCGAAATTCTGAGGGAAGCCATTGCGGCCGTTACCCTAGTCCTTCAGGCTAAGACCGGCTCATAAACCAAGAGGAGGGAACGGCCAGGTGCCCTTCTTGCTCACAGAACGCGCACGATCAGAATGTGCTCGCTCGACGGCCGCAGTAGGACCTGCATGGGTGCCATTCCTGGAGAGAGAAACAAGCAAGCTTGGAAGGATCAGTGACGAGCGCAATCGAGGATCGACCAGGCCACCCTTGAAAACGAAATGGGGAATTAGGATGACGCGCGCAGTGGAAGATCACTCATCCCCCATCCCTGAAGAGAGAACGAGCAAGCATGGAGGGAATGATTCCTCGCCAGGCTGGTTTGACGCCCTTTTATTATCAGACTTCGGGTTCATACCACACGCATCACGTGACCGCGAATGCACGTCGGGTCTTCTGCTCAAAAATATATCTTGACAACTTCAGAATACGGGTATATACGTGACACCCATCTACAGCCCGTATTTGGGATTTTCGATTTTTCGAAGGCGCTCCCATGGACATCCTGAGCAAGTCAGGAGATTGTCTCTTCCCACGCCCGCCACTTGGCCTGCATTATCGTTCGATATCTAACCACGCGTCGCTGACTGCCTCGTCTGTGGGGCCGGTCCATCTCGGGTCCGCGCCTGACACAGCATCACATCGTGACATCCTCGCGCAGATCGCTCTCGCTCCGGCTCCAGTCTCGACCGCCTCAGGTGTTCGTCCCAGCCCTGCAGATTTGCGGTATCTGGGCCTGGCATGGCTCCTGACCCTGGGGCTGCTCGTCGGGCAGACCGGTTGCGGACCGGCTGCCTCCGGCGATCCAGTCACAGAGAGGAACAGTCCCGACGCGGTACCGGTCCCATCTTCTCAGACAGCAGGTCCAGGGGACACCCCGGTCGGGCTCATGTGGATGGCCACAGAACTCGATTCGCAAGATGATGGGACTCGGCGCCGGGCTCTGGACCCAGGAGCGCTTGATCCATTAGTCCTCGCCTACAAGGAGAAGGACAAACAAGTTCTGGCGCGGGCAATGGAATTGATCGACCAAGAGGATGAGGCAGGGGAGGAAGAGGGGAAACCAGGCGAGGAGTAGCGGGTCAGGGAATCAGTGGGGAATGGTCAGTTTCTCGGGACAATGAATCAATCGAGAGGAGGGAACAGCCTATGCACCGACAACTCATCATCATCGGGGTGGTGCTGCTGTACTTCGCGGCGCCTGCTCTGGGCGCGATCATCCAGGTTTCGGATGGGTGCACCATTGAGGACGCGATCAACGCGGCCAACACTGACAGCGGCCAGGGCGGTTGCCCGCAGGGATCGGGCTCCGACACGATCGTCTTGCCGGCCGGAAAATTCCCGATCTCGCAGGGCCAGGAAATAACTGGGGACATGAGGTTCATCGGCCAGGGACAAGACAACACAATCATCGACGGCCAGGCGGAGATGGGGAAGAGCACCTATTTCATTAAAGTTGTACGCGGCACCGTCTCTCTTTCTGGGCTAACAATCGAGGGGTTCAAGGTTCCGCAAGATGGATTTTTAGCTCCGTTGGATGTCGACGAAGGCTCGTCCTTACATCTCTTTGACGTGACGATCCGGGCTAACGATGCTTCGGTTGGTGCCATTTTAATAAGGGGCTACGTCAGTGTCGTTGAGTCGAATATTAGGCTCAACATCGCCTCTCATGCCACGATTTATGTGGCACCGACGGGCCACCTGTTTCTGACCCGCTCCGCGGTCGTTGAAAACTCATCCCGTCCTGCACGTGCACATGTTGTAGTTAAAAAGGACTATGCAACGCTCTATGGCGACGGAACCATGCAGATCCGACGCTCGACGATCAGTACAAACAATATTCCCAGAATCCGCGACGTGGGAGGCCACGGCGTGGGAGGCATCATCGCGAACAGCAGCGTTCAGATCTTCAGCTCCACGATCGTCTTCAATCAGGGCCGTCTGACCGGCGGCATCCGCAGTCTTTCCGGGGCAGAGGTGACCCTGCAGAATTCTATTCTCGCCAAAAACCTAAGAACGGATTTGTCGATCTCGAATTGCGCCGGTACGCTTAATTCGGGCGACTACAATATCCTCGATACTGCGCTGGGGTTCGCTGAACCGTGCACGATCGTAGGCCTGACCAGCCACAACATCATGGAGGACCCAAGACTGGAAGATTTGTTGCGTCCTCTTGGTAGCAATACGGTGATGCACCGACCGCAGTTTTTTGATGATGACCCGGCTTTTAGCCCGGCTATCAACGGAGGTCCGCCCGATCCGCCTGACATCATTGATGGGGACGCGTGCCCGTTTTTGGACCAGCGGCTCCTTCGACGAATCGACCGCTGCGATATCGGCGCTGTGGAAGTCGGAACCGCCTTGTTGGTGTACAACCGGGCCGGAAATCAGCCGGGAGATAATCATATGAAGTTGCATCTCCATGTAGACCTGGCCTTCAAGGTCTTTGATGACACCCTCGTCGGCACGCCGGACACGGCGGGGAAGAACCTCGTGATTATCCTCGAGAGCGCTCCCTCGGCCGTTGCCGGTCAGCGCTTTCGCAATGTCCCCGTACCCGTCCTGGTCATCAAGCCGGGGGCCTTCGATGAGATGTCCATGACGGGGGCGAATCCTGATGATTTCGGGGTCAGCCCCAATCAGACTTCCGTGTGGATCAAGACGAAGCGCCGCATGACTGCTGATCTCATCGGCACCGTACCGACGACGTTTTTTCCTCAGCGCTATGCGTTCGGCAGAAAACTGGCGCCTGGAGCGAAATGCCTAGCCCGGGCGCATGAAACCTCCACCCGATGTATGATCTTTCGCATCGGAGCTGGCAAGTTGCTGTCCAACGGGATGCCCGCTCCCGCTCGCAGAGTCGGTTTCTTCGCCGTGGGCAATACCTACAGGGACGTGACGTCCGAAGGCGAACGGCTGTTCCTAGGGGCCGTGCTATGGGCGGCGCGGTGAGACAGTGAATGAGCGGCGGAAGAAGTGGATGGCTTGGACTCTCGACTGTATCAGCGACACGATGGCTGGCGGTGGCGATTCACGACGCTCAATATCAAGATGAAGATCGATGGGAGCGTTGTCGATTGAAGTGGACCGTCGCGGAATATGGAACGAGCGGTTCCGGTGCTGGACTAATTAGAGCATAACGATGCTTCTTTGTCGGTCGTAGAAACTAAGGGGCTGGTCTTGCAATCCAACAATTTGGGGGAACAGAAAAGGGGTCGTGGGAACAGAAAAGGGGTCGGGAGTCTTTTTTTGCATTCGATTTTTCGAAGGCGCTCCGATGGACATCCTGAGCAAGTCAGGAAATTTTCTCCGCCCACGCCCGGCGCTTGGCGTGCCCTCCCACACCTCGACACCTAACCACGCGTCGCTGACTGCCTCGTCTGTGGGACGAGTCCGTCTGGGGTCAGCGCCTGACACAGCATCACATCGTGACATCCTCGCGCAGATCGCTCTCGCGGCGGCAGCCACTCACGCCGAGGCCCGAGCATCCGTGACGGCGACGCCTGCGGCCGGAGCGACTCACAAGCGACGGTGGTGCGAACATAACCCGGACATTTCTCCTTTGGGAGAAGAGGACATTTCTAAAGTGGATTGACATTTAGTAGCTCTATCCTTGTGGACATCCCACTCGATGACGGATGCTTATCCACTCAAACGAAGGAGGGCAATCATGTGGCGGGTATTATCACTCCTCTGCTGTTTCGTGCTAGCCTTCGTCGACGCGGTTCTTGCCCAACACCATTTCCTACCTCCGCATGACGCTGTTTTGCGCACGTGCGAGTTCCGCTTCGGACAGCCAGAGCCGACGCTCCCGAACGATGTGGTTCTGCCCAAGGGCGAATACGATTTTACATTTATCATCCTTGGGCCACGCCCACCCGCTAGCGGTCAGGAACTCCTAACGTGTAGTAATTTCGCGTGGGCTGAGCTGCCTGCCAATCATCGTGGTGAAGTGACAATTACACCGCTTTGGGGTGGGAGACAGCTAGACAGGACTAGATCGGCGAGGTTGCAATTCTGGGACTGTAACCATAGCTTCATCGAGTACGGTATCTATGCCACTACCAGCCTGTTCTTCCCACCGGGTCTTCTTCCCTTCGGTCTCGAGCTCCCTAACCTATTGCTAGAGCAAAGACTGATCGGAGGAGGACAACTCTATGGATGGGTGATGCCACGGGAGGCGAGAACGGATGAAAGTGTTCATGGCGAATGTGTCTATCGGACGACTGATCCGGCCAAACAGTACACCTCACCGAGTGGGTGGGGCAGAGATTTGCAGGATACCACGACCAGAGGAGGGCTTCGCATAGCCATTCTGGGCTGGTCTCATAATGACGTGAGATTCGGACATTCTGGCAAGGACTGTGCCGATACCACCGATTGCTGGTGGCACATGCTGCTAAGGATTTCTACTCGTATCGAGGAGGGGGTGAGTACACCGTGAGGGGAGCTCTTTGATGACCAAGTCGGCATTTACCAGCATACTCACTTCAGAGGCAAATGCAAAATACTCGGGGTAGGCGAGTACGCACACTCGGATGCGTTCGCCCCGGTTGGGAACGATTCCGTTTCATCCATCCAGGTCGGTGCAAACGTCTCCGTAACGCTGTACCAACACGCGGAGTTTAAAGGCTTAGAATTAACACTTCTTGATGGGCAGCACCAAGACCTTCGCCGTTTCACCGACCGCACTTCCTCCATGAGGGTGAAGCTCAGGTGAGAGTCTTACCACTACTAGGAGCGGGAACAGAAAAGGGGTCGCGGGAACAGAAAAGAGATCGGGAATCTTTCTTGACAGTGCCGCGGCGACGTCAGACCAGAGTAAGGGTCTTGCACTCTGCCACGCTCGTGAAGCGTGGCGTCACAACTCTCAATTCGTCATGTGGGACGCGTTCTTCGTTCCCCGGCTCTGTACTACGCTGCGCCTTTGCGCGGTTCGCGGTGCAGGGCCTCGGCCACCGCACGAGGATTGCGCGCGGCGACACGCAGGAGCGCGAGCGCCGGGCCATCCGGTGTGCGCCGGCCCTGTTCCCAATTGCGCAGAGTCGCCACGCTGACGCCGATCATGAGAGCAAACTCGGTTTGCGACGCCTTGAGTTTTTCACGAACACTCTTCACGTCGGCGGGTCGAAACGTGGTGACCCGAGCAGGCTTCATGATGCCTCGGCGCATCTTTCCCGCCTGTCGTATGCTCGTGAGCAGTTCTTGGAATGCCGGATCTTTCATGTGAATTCCTCCCGGACAAGCCTGGTCAACACCTTGAGTTGCGCTGAGGTTAAGTCCCCCTGCTCGTTCTTTGTATAGAGGTACAGCATATAGAACATCTGGCTTGCCGGCTCCCAATAGTAGATGAGGCGCACTCCACCCCGTTTTCCCCGCCCTGGCGCAGACCAACGGAGCTTGCGTAGGCCTCCGCCGCCCTGAATGATCGGGCCCTGCGCGGGACGGAGAACGAGCGCTAATTGGAGCGCCCGATACGTTTCATCGTCAAGATGCCGCCGAAGCGCGGTGGTAAACACGGGAGTCTCGACAAACCGCATAGGGCATAGTACGCCAATGGCGTATCATGCCGCAAGCGTATATGTTTCCAATGGAGAACTGGGGTCGCGGCAATTTCAGGCCAAGAGTTAGGGTCTCGCTATCCAACATCTCGAAACTCGTGACCGTCCGGCGCCCTGGTTCGTCGCTCGCCTCTCTCGTTGGCGAAAGCTCTCTGACTGGACATTGCGTGGCGCCCGGAATAACATAGCGACACAGAGTCCCTTCTTTCATCTGTGAGAGATAACCATGAGCGAGCTGATCTTTATGGTAGAAGACGCGCCTGAGGGCGGGTTCATCGCTCGGGCGCTCGGCGTTTCCATTTTCACTGAAGCTGACACGATCGCGGAACTTCACGGAAAAATCCGTGATGCTGTACGCTGTCACTTCGACGAAGGACAATCTCCCAAGATTGTTCGACTCCATCATGTTCGCGAGGAAGTCATCGCGGTATGAGGCTTCCCCGTGATCTCATTTGCAGACGTATTCGAATGACGTATACTAGGATGGATGAAGGATTCGTATGCTGCTCGTGATTGATCAAAAAGATTTGGATCGCCTGCCCATTACGATTGATCCGGACATTGTCAGCGGAACCCCAGTCTTTCAGGGGACGCGCGTACCGGTTGACGCCCTGATCGGCAACCTGGAAGCTGGGTTGACCCTCGATCAATTTCTCGACAATTTCCCAACTGTCACGCGCGAACAAGCGCTTCACGTACTTGAATTCTCCAAAACTACCCTCCTCAAGCTACGCAAGACGGCGTGAAAATTCTTCTCGACGAATCCGTTCCACGCTTGCTCAAACTCCGCTTGCCACACTTGGACATCTCAACCGTTCAACAGATGGGCTGGGCTGGTTTGCGAAACGGCGAATTGCTACGACGGGCAGAAGAACGCTTTGATGTCTTTATCACGGCCGATCAGAATCTCCGGTACCAACAAAACCTTTCAGGCCGAACCCTTGCGATCCTCGTGCTCCCAAGCAACCAGGTACCTCTTGTCGTTCGACTCGTGCCAGCAGTCGAAACACGGCTGGCGACGATTCAACCTGGAACTGTCCTGGAGGTGCCGTTAAATTAGTCCCGCTAGGACGGTGGCCTATCAGTAGAGCAAAGACACCATGGCGCTTACACGGAAATTTAACCACACGGTCGCGGCACGGGCGCAACGAGACCCTCGATTTCGCGAAGCCCTCTTCACCGAGGCGCTCACTGCCTATTTCTCGGGCGATACCGCAGTGGGCAAAACAATCCTACGGGATCTTGTCAACGCCACCATCGGATTTGAAGAGTTAGCTTCAACGCTCAAAAAACCGAGCAAGAGCCTGCATCGCATGCTGGCTCCACGCGGGAATCCGAGCACGGAAAATTTTTTCAGTATCGTGTGCGCCCTCCAGAAGAAGGCCCGCGTGAAACTGCACGTGACCGCGAAAGCCAGCTGAACCATCGCCAGAGCCACCTCGCAACTCAGAGTAGGTCTTGCCATCCGACACCTCGCGGCGCGTGGCGGGGGAGATGGTTCAGCCGACCTCTCAGGCCAGACAGGTTGATACCTAAAACTGATTCCAGAGCATTTGATTGGTGACTTCGTGGTGGAAGAGCACTTCCGAAGCCTTCACCCTCGTCCCGAGCTCTTTAGGAGAACGATCTGCCACCAACTGTTTGAAGCTCGCGTACTTTTTCTTGCTATCCTCGCCAAGGATCTCGGCGATAAACTTCGATGATTGAAACAGCGCAATCGATTCATTGATATCACTCGGAAGGAATCGCACGCGGTCGGGTGTCGCCTCATCCTTCTCAAGGCGCTCCCCTTCAAAGCCTGTTTTGAGCATCGTGTACAGCACGAGATAGGGGTTGGCATCGGGGGCGACTGAGCGCAGCTCGATGCGCGCGGTCTTTTCATTGGCCATCGGAATGCGGATCATCGACCCGCGATCGATCGCCGAGACCTTGACCTGGTTCGGCGCTTCAAAATGCGGATCCAGCCGTCGATAGGCATTCACCGACGAGTTCAGCACGAGACAGATCTCGGGCGCATGATTCAGGAGTTTGAAAATGAAGTCCCACGCCACATCGGAAAGCCCGTCTTTCCCCTTCACATCGTAGAAGATATTCTTGCCGTTCTTACTCAAGGAGAAGTTGGTGTGCATGCCGGACCCATTGATCCCAACGAATGGCTTCGGAAGGAACGTCGCCGTATGCCCCATGGATCGAGCTACTTGGCGACAGATCAGTTTGTACAGCTGCACATGGTCTGCCGCGCGAACAACATCTGCATAGGAAAAGTTCATTTCGAATTGCGAGGGCGCGACTTCAGGATGATCTTTTTCGTTCTTGAATCCCAGTGCACGCTGTGCCTCCGCCGACTTATCGATGAACTGGCGAAGCGTGTCCATCGGGAGGGAGTGATAGTACCCGCCCGATGAGATGAGCGTAAACCCGTCCTCGCCATAGCGTTGCTCGGCATTTTGTCCGTCTACAAGAAACCCTTCTATTTCACAGGCCGCATACGCGGTCATACTCTGCTTTTTCTTGAGATGCTCCGTGTACGATTTCAGCACGCCACGAAAGTCGCTCTGATACGGCGTACGATCAGCGTTGAGCACGGAGGCAAAGAAGATCACCTTCCCTGCCCCAAGTACATCGGCCGGAAAGTAGCGGATGGACGACCAGTCAACGTCAAGACGCAGGTCCGATTCGTGTTGCGGCGTAAACCCGCGGATAGACGAGCCGTCAAACGTCAGATTCCCCAACGACTCCAGAAGAAATTTCTTGTCGTAATCGAGCATGTGAAGGCGGCCTTCAATATCCGAAAAACACAACGTGACGGCCTTGACGTGTTTCTCTTTTTTCAGCCAGGCGGTATATTCCTGCTCCAGCTCTTTTGCGCTGACATTCCCGGCGCGTTGCGCCGCCTTCAGATTCATGTCTTCAAGCTCGTCATACGGAATTTCCAGGAAGCTCTTCAGTTCATCCGGTTTATGCTGGTCCATGGCTACCTCAATATAAAGTTGATACGGATTAGTCTTTCATATCTCTTCTTGGCATGCAAGG
>JAKDNQ010000327.1 GCA_030456405.1 Nitrospira sp. | reverse complement strand
CGATCGAGCGTTGCCTGACGGCTCGCGGCTATGAAGTTCACGGCTGGCAGTAGCCAGGTCTTCTCTCGGCGCCTCTCATCGCTCCTTCGCTTCATGGAGCTTCCGTTATCCCTGTATCCCACGCCGTAACACTCATCCCTTTCTTTCCAGAATGCGGAGAAACGTTCGAGCCGTCACCATGCTCACACCCCTGTACTCGTGAAGGTCGAGAAGGTCTGAATCCCCACTGACGAGATACCCTGCACGACCTTCGAGCGCAGCCACCAGATACTTATCATCTTCCGGATCTTTCTCGACTGCCCGGACTTTCAAATGACCTTCCGTGGGTTCGGCAATCAACGCCAAAGCTATGATCCAACGATCGATGTCCTCATTTCGCAGAGAAAGATACCGGCGTACGCGCGGGTAATTCAGGCTACGTCGAACTTCATCAAAGATTGCTCGGACCCGACAAGATGAAACGCCTGACCCTCTACCAACTGGCACAGAATGCGTCCCGGCAGTCCCTGTGGGCGAATGAGCGCGCTGATATAGATATTGGCGTCTAGGAGCCTGTCCGACATTGCCTTCGTGACGAGGCGAAGGAGGCGCGGCCAGATGCGAGGCCACAGGCCCGGAAAAACCGGAAGCGTATTCGCTGGATTACGTTGAGGATTTTTTCGGGTCGAGAACGATGCAGATGGTCGCGGATCGTTCGCCGCAGTAGAACGGTCAATGTCGGACAGGCTCCTAGGACGGCTCGAATCACGCGTTACTTTCGACGCGGTCTGCGAGTCCGATGTTTGGCCTCGTCCGCAAGTTGATCGGCCGGGCTTTGAGATATTCCTTCCGATTTCCGAGCAAGATTAGACAACAAGTGAACACGCGCCGCCTGCTGCATTTGCTCGAGTCGTTCGACAGGGACCATCGCCGCCAACGGCTTGCCTTTGCGCTCGATGATGAATTCGTCATGCCGGAGCGCCACCCGATTGAGAAGATCTCCGAGCCGTTGACGAATTTCCAATGTGGACACTGTTTCAATCATACATCACCTCATCCTTCACAACTATCATAGTGCATCGGATCAATCAGTCAATGCACCGTTGACAATGCTGTAGGCAGCACGTCGTTTCTCTTGCCTCGGTCGCCCGATGCAGCCTGCTTTCCACTTCGCCCCGTGTAGGGCACATGGTCGAGCACGATCACTCTTCGCCTGACCGCATTATTTTGCCCCTTGTCGCGCCTCGATCTTGCCTGGCATCCCGCCAAGCGGCTTGCATGATCCTGTGACATAGAGACCATGCAGCAGGCTGCACGGAGAGGATCCGGACGAATCTTTTCGTCACGTCTGGTGCAAACGTCGGTGTTTATCGGCAGTCAGCTGGTTTTTGTTTTGCTATTGTCCTCCGCGTGAGGAATGGCCCTCGCAGGGCGTCACTAAAATAATCATCAAATCAAAGGAGGGTGGCATGAGCAATGACATGAGTACCGGAAGAAACTTCTCCACCTGGCGTGTGCCGTTATTGATGCCGCTCTTGTCGATGGCACTCAGTGCACCAGTGGGCGCCGCAGTCTTCCCCGAAAACTTCCAAACCGGGACGGTCGGCGCCTTCCCTTCGCAATGGCAGGACGTGGCCGTAAACGATCGCCTCGTCTTCCCAATTGACCCACTCTCCCCCGTGCCGTCCGGAGCGGTCGTGAGCACGACCGATGCCTTCGGCAACCCGACCAAGGCGTTCTCCCCCGTGGAGGCCATCGCCACCGGTTCGGGCATTTTCTCGCCCGTCCCCATCAGCACATCTTATTCCGTGACCGCTGATATCCGCGTGGACCGTTTCAGCGACCAATCGATCGGTGATGGCAGTGACTGGGCCATGCAGATGGGCGTGGTCGACACGGACGCAGGAGCCAGTTTCGCCAACGCGCCCCAGGTGGGCGTATATGCCTCGAGCTTCAGCCAGGGTTGGCGGTTGTTCAACAGCAGCGGAGGATTCGACGATATCGACCTTGGTGTCCCAGTCACCCTAGGGACCTGGTATCAAGTCTCTATGGAACTGGACAATGCCACAGGCAACACTCGCTCCATCATCCGGGATAACTTGACCGGTACGACGCTGGTCGACCGAACTGACCCGCTGACAGATTGGGCAGGTCCAGTAGGTTTTAATGCGCTCGCCTTCTTCGACGGCGAATTGACCCCCGAGACTACCATTTCCAACCGCGCCGTCGTCGATAATATCAGCTTCGTACCGACGCCGGTCCCGCTCCCTGCTGCGGCCTGGCTGTTCGGCAGCGGCGTGGCCGGACTGGCCGCGTGGGCGCGGAGACGGATGGTGCGGCCTCAGGTTTGAAGTCGCAAGTCGGTGCGCGCGAATCGAGCGGCGGTGCTCCGAACCGGCCGCAGAACCGGCAGCACGGCCTGAGGCTGCGCACTCACCGATTCGGAGCCTGTGCGCCAACAAACATGTGATACGGCACGACACACGAAGACAAGACAAACTGACAAGACAAACTATGGAGGTTCGCCATGAGCATCGTACTCGCCTTCAGAGTCCTGTTTCTCGGGTCCGTACTCGCTATGTTCCCTGTCTATAGCGCTGACGCCCATATCTTCTATCGAGATATCCAAGCACTGGATGCTTCTCCCACGACTAATCCGGATGGCTCTACGACCTACAATGCGATCGGCCAACTCCAGAGCAATGGCGCCTGGGCGAACGGCACCGACCATGACTGGGGCAATTCACACGACATTCCATGGTACAAGTTCGCGGTTGCAGATCCTCTCGGCGCTAATGTGAGCCTCACCGTTTCCGGCGGTGTGACCCAGGTGGGGACCTTGACGGTGCTCGGTGACCTCACGCCGGCCTTCAGCCTGTACAGTGGTTTATTGCCGGATCAGGCGCATGACGATACTCCCACCCTGCCCACGCCTGTCGGCAAGGACGGGCTGTGGCAAGCGCTCGCCGATACCACGATGGCCAACGACGCCGAGGAAGTCGGTACGATTCAGTATCTTGCTCATGGAGGAGCAGTCAATAGCACGTCGCAACAGGCGACGCTCAGCATGTTTCTCGGCCCCGGCTTGTACACAGTGGCGCCCGGTGGCTCTTGTTATGAGTGCTTCCCGCATTCCGAACGCCTTGACCCGGCGAGTCCCTTCTACGATCCGAACTACGCAAGCCAAATTACCGCCATCGAGAACAATGCGGCCGCGAGGCGCGGCCTTGAGGTCACACTCACGGTCCAGCCCGTCCCTCTCCCCGCCGCTGTGTGGCTGTTCGGGAGCGGAGTGGCCGGACTGGCGGGACTCGCCCGGCGACGGATGACCACCTAGTCCCTTCACAAAGGAATGCCAGGAATCGGGTCGAGTTCGCCATCGACAAGTACTCAGCTTGACCCGATTCTCGTTCGTCCTCACCGACCGTCGCCCCTCCTCGCTTTGATCTCTTTCAACCCAGATTCCGCAGTTGCACGGATGTGATCAGGGGCGAGCGATCAGAACCTCTCG
>JAKDNQ010000326.1 GCA_030456405.1 Nitrospira sp. | reverse complement strand
GTGGCTGTGTCCCCTCGGAAACCCGGTTCCGTATCACTGACTTTCAGTTCGATAAAGTTTGGCAACTCGACGTCGATCGGGCGATGTTCATACACGAGGATCTTCACCGTCATGTCTTCTTTTAAAAGGTCCGCATTTCCGCCGAGCTTGCTCTTTTCAAACGTCAGTTGCTCAAACGTTTCTGTGTCCATAAAGGTATAGGCGTCGTCGGTCGCATAGAGAAATTGCATGGTCCGTTCTTCGAGATCAGGCTCCTCAAACCGTTCGCCCGATCTAAACGTACGGTCCAGAACATTGCCTGAAAGATAACTCTTGAGCTTCGTGCGCACGAAGGCTCCACCTTTCCCAGGTTTTACATGTTGAAACTCAACAATATAAAAGGGCTGGTTATCGACCATCAGTCGCACTCCACCGCGAAAATCTGTCGTGGAAATCACTCGATACTCCCTTCAAACTGTATGTGTGGGCAATTGTTGGACCGGCTCCGTCATTATTTCCTTCCTTTTGCCGCCCGTCTCGATGTCGACTGCGCCGGCGTGTTCTTCCCCCGTCTGGATGCGGTCAGATGGTCGTGCAGCCCGCGGAGTGCGAGGAGATAGCCGGTCGAGCCCAAACCTGAAATTTGTCCGATCGCAACTCCTGAGACATAGGATCGGTGGCGAAACTCTTCCCGCTGATGAATATTGGACAGATGGACTTCAACGGTCGGCAGGCCGACTGCCGCAATGGCGTCCCTGATTGCGACACTGGTATGAGTATACGCTGCGGGGTTGATGATGATCCCGTCGTATTCCGACCGAGCCTCTTGAATCCAGGTCACCAACTCCCCTTCACTATTCGATTGGCGCAGATCCACCTTCACAGCCAACTCGTCTGCCAACTTCGTGATGGCGGAGTCTACGGCATCGAGGGATAGTGAGCCATATATAGATTGTTCCCTACTTCCGAGAAGATTGAGATTGGGGCCGTGTAGGACTCGTATTCGCAGCATATCGCACGGTTCACATCATGAAGAACGTGAGTCCGAAACCCTATGTTAAACACCAGCGGAGCGGCATTGTAGCAGCCTGCCTCAAACCGGTCAAACATGTGAAAAATATTAAGAAACTTTGGGGTGTGACTCGATCACAGTATCACGATCGTGACGACGCGATTGAATCCTGTAGAGCCAGGACTCTAATTGCACCACAACATTAGCCTGAGGCGTAGCAGAGGTCATTTCCGGTTCGCTCATCATTGGTTTCGCCTGATTGTATGGTGCAGGTGTGGCCGGGTTTTTCTTCTGAGCCTGCGGTCCGCCTAGAGCAGACTGGATTGAGAGCGCTTCTCCATCACGCGGGTTGATGGCCAATATCACCGAACAAGATTGCAGCGCAGACTCCTTCAACCCCTGGCTCTGGTAAATCTTAATCAGGGTACGGTGCGCGCGCAGGTTTTCGGGACTTAACTTGACGGATTCTTCCAAAATCGCCTTGGCCTTCGTGGCCTGACCCATATGGTCGTATGCGCGTCCGAGTGCGACCATGGCAGTAACAAAGCCTGGATAGAATTTCAAGCCATCTTCGAGAACGCCCGCGGCT
Source organism: Nitrospira sp. (assembly GCA_030456405.1). The sequence continues at coordinate 1,927 of JAKDNQ010000326.1, read as the reverse complement.
TCTGGCCACATGCCGACTTTTCCATACTCTTCGGCCAGTGGCATAAACGCTTTTGAACGTGGATCTTTGGCTAACTGGATTGCCAAACGGTCGATTTCCAGGGCGCTCTCGGTGGCTTGCTGATTCTGAGCCATAGGCTGCTAGCGTCCTCCAGTAACAGGCTTGGGGATTTGGCTGGATTGTCTGGTGCGGAACAGTTCGTGAGCTCGATTCAATATCGCATCGGCGAGCGCACGTTTTTGCATGAGGGGCAGTTCTGTCATCATCCCATGCCGGTCGATCAATGTCGCTGCGTTCTGATCGCTGCCGAATCCCGCCCCTTTTCTTGTGACATCGTTGGCCACGATCAGATCGAGGCCTTTCGCTGTCAGCTTGGCTTGTGCATGAGCGGTGAGATCGCTCGTCTCAGCGGCAAAGCCGATCATGAGTTGCGTCGTGCGTTGAGCCGAGAGAGCGGCCAGAATGTCAGTGGTTCGTTCAAGATCGAGCGTCTGACCGATACGGCCATGTTTTTTGAGTTTGTGCGAAGCAGGATGTGTTGGGCGAAAGTCTGCCACAGCCGCGGCCATGATCACAGTGGTAGACCAGGCGAGACGCGTGGATAATGCCTCCAACATATCTTCAGCCGTAGCGACCGACACGACCTCGACACCTCTCGGATTCGGTAGTGCTGTAGGGCCCGTGACAAGAACCACCTGTGCCCCCCTTGCCTGAGCAGCTTCGGCAACCGCATAGCCCATCTTGCCGGAAGAATGGTTCGAAATAAACCGCACCGGATCGATCGGCTCTTGCGTCGGGCCTGCCGAGACCAGAACGCGGTGCCCTTGCCAATCGCGTTGTGGAGCCAGCGCTGCTTGAAGGGCCTCCAATATCCTCCCTTCCCCTGCCAAACGGCCTTGGCCGATCTGCCCGGCAGCAAGTGGACCTATTTCTGGATTGACTACGACCGTTCCCCTTGCGCACAACGTTTTCACATGTTCTTGAACAGATGGATGGGTCCACATCCCGCCATCCATGGCGGGAACCACAATCAGCGGGCACTGCGACGTGAGAAGCATGGTTGAAAGCAGATCGTCGCCCAACCCCAGCGCGGCTTTTGCTAGACAGTTGGCAGTGGCAGGCGCAATGACGATCGCATCTGCCTGTGCAGGCAATGACAAGTGTTTCATTTCTTGATGCGCTTCGAAGTTATCTGTCGAGACCGGATGACCGGAGAGCACTTCAAACGTGAGCGGGGTGACGAATTTCGTGGCCGATTGCGTCATCACGACCTGCACCACCGCTCCTTCACGGATCAAGGTTCGGAGCAATGCGACAGCCTTATAGGCCGCGATGCTGCCGGTCACGCCGAGCACAATCCGTTTCCCGATCAATGTCGAACCGATAGAGTCGGAACTCTTCACCGCTGACTCCTCTTATTCCTCGCTCTCACCTACCACCGGCGGTTTGGGGGAATCGTCGACATAGACGCTCAGCTCTTTCTTGATCTCTTTCGCATCGTCGCCGGTCATCAAGGCAATGCGCTCCATTTCGCCTTCTTTGCCGCGCTTCGACTCTTTCATGGCATCCCGCGCTTCTTGGCCAATGAGATAGGTAACCTGCCCCCGGAGAACTTCGTCGAGGGCAATCGTCGTTTCTTTGGTGAAACGTGATGCGGCATGACGAGATCCTTGCACAATGTGCTTCGCCCGCTGGGCAGCGATGATCGTCAACCGGTGACGCGAGTCAAACTCGTCTGCGGTGTATTGGGGCAAGACTCTTAACATGTCGTTCATGGATTCGGTGCTCCTTTGGATGAAGGAAGATCTTTGCGATCTTCGGTTTTCTGCTCCTCGTCAAGAATGAAATTATTCTCGAGCCACGTCATATTCAAACGTTTTGTCTTCAAGCGTTCAGACCAGAAGATACTTTCGAGATCGCGAAGGGA
>JAKDNQ010000080.1 GCA_030456405.1 Nitrospira sp. | reverse complement strand
GACACCCTCGCAGGGCGACTGTCGCTCGAGAAAGCCGTGATGGAATTCGAGCGAGAAATTATTTTAGACGCCCTCAAACGTACGAACTACATCCAAACCCATGCAGCCAACCTCTTGGGAATCAGCCGCCGGATGCTCAAATACCGCATGGATACGCTGGGAATCGGCCGGCCCGATCAAGAAACCAACACTGATCCTCCAACGCTCGCGGAGGAATAGCGCAACCCTTTCCCTCATTTCCTCCTGATCGCCGGTGAAGCTCAGCCTATCGGCGCTCACCGCATCAGCTGGAACGTCTTTTTGAGCAACGATGACGTGTGTGGCCTGTCGAAGACTGACTGAAAGAGACGATGCACGAGGGTAGTATGGGCCGCAAGGTCGGCTTGAAATTTTTTCACCGCCATCGGCCGGTCAGCGCTGTCATAGCCCATGCGAATGGCGCACCGCTCTAACTCCTTTTGCTGATCCGGGAGCGCGTGCGTCTGCAGATCGTGCACCATCTGGAGTTTGTGCTCCACGTCTCTGAGAAACCGATACGCGCCGGCCAGATCCGTCTGTTGTTTTTTCGATAGAATGCCGGACTTTCGGAGCCGCGCCAACGAATCGAGCGTGCCACGGCCTAGAATTCTCGGCAACCGGCGTCCAGCCAACACCTGGATGGTTTGAACGAGAAATTCGATTTCTCTGATCCCGCCGACCCCGAGCTTGACATTGCGCTGTTCATGCCCGCGCTCCGCTATCTTCGCATCGATCCGTTCTTTGACCGATCGAACCTCCTCCACTACCTCAAGTCCCTCTTTGACATCCGGATCTTTGGATGAAGAGACCAACACAAAGGGGCGCACCAGTTTGATGAACGACTTCCCGATCTCCTGCGATCCCGCGATGGGCCAAGCCTTCAGCAAGGCCAACCGTTCCCATACTTGTCCTCTCGTTCGATAATACTTGGCATAATCATCGAGCGAGCGAGTGAGCTGCCCCACCGAACCTTCCGCCCGCAAGCGGAGATCCACGCGATAGACGTACCCTTCTTGGGTCTGAGCGGTCAGCGCCTTCGTCAACTCTCGCGCGAGAATTTCAAAGTATTCTTCATTCGACAGCCCGCGCTGCGCAGGCCCCTTCATCCTCATGCGCCCTGACGAAGCCGGCCTGGTTTCCCCCTCATTGGATTCACAGACATACAGCACGTCGACATCGGAACTATAGTTAAGCTCATGCCCGCCCAGCTTCCCCATCGCAATAACGGTGAACCCGGTCTTCACCCAACGTCCTCGACGGTTCTGATGCATAGGGATGCCGTGTCGAGCCCGTAGATCGGCGTCTACGATGCGATAGGCAGCATCGATAAGGACCGAGGCCAGATCCGAAAGGGAGGCGGTCGTTTCCACCACATCGGCTAATCTGAGAATATCGCGCACGCCGATACGCAACATCTCCCGGCGACGGAATCGTCTGAGCGCGTCCAATTTGAGTTCAGTGGCGGTCACAGTCTCCAAACTCTGCCGGATCGTACGTTCCATCCCTATCCTAGTCGGCGCAGTAGACAACACATTCTGTTGAGCCAGCCAGTAGAGCAACAGCGGATCGCGAACGAGGGTAAACGCGAGTGAGTCGCTGTTCCCAAAAATCGCGCTGACGAGGTCCAACATGCGGGGAGCGCTACGAAGGTATTCCAGCACCGCTGATCGGCTGACTCCGCTCGCGAGCCAGCGTTCCCAGTGGTTCAACGCCTGATCTGGGTCGGCGGTCCGCTCAATGGCCTCAAGCAATGCGGGCAGGATATCCACCAACTGACGCCTCTGATGCGGATCACCCGCCATCGACTGCAGATTCGCGTCGGCGTCCTGAATACGGTGGAGTCCGTACGATTGAAGGATCGTTTCAAGCCGAATCTGATCCAGCCCAGGCGCTAAGAGGACCGGAGTCGGATCCGGGCGAGCAGCCCGCTCGAGTGTAGGAACGGCACAATAACGCGACACGGGTTTCTTAGGACGAGCGGCCATGGTCGCGCATTATACGCACACATTGGCGCTCGCACAATGAACGACGCTTCGGCTATACTCCGCGCTATGATGGATAGGCTTGGATCGCGCGAGTCGATCATCAAGACCCTGGCTTCCCTCTGTCCTGATGTCGATGATGAGGTTATTCAAGATTTCGTGTCTCGGATGGACCCCGAGTACTTCGAGCGGTTCCAACCAGATACCATTGCGCATCACATTCAACTTGCCGGTCGGCTCACACCAGACCACCCCTGCGAATTATCGGTGCTCGACAAGCGAGGAGGCCAATCGGAAATCAGCATCGTCGCCTACGATTACTTCTCTGAATTCGCCGCCATCTGCGGTGTGCTCTCGGCCTTTGGGCTCAATATCGAAGAGGGACGGATCTATACCTTTATGGAGGCCACACCCTCTCCCACGAAGACCGGCAGACCTAAAGCCCGGCCCGGCCTCAACCGCAAGAAAATCGTCGATGTCTTCCTTGTTCATCCCATAGACCGCACAGGCTTTCCCTTATCTCAACACAATACCCTCCGACAGACAGTCAGCGAGATCGTTCAACTGCTGGATGCCGGTCAGTTCGAAGAGGCGCGCCAATATGTCAATCGGCGGCTCGTCGAACGATTGGATAAGCAGCGGAGCGCCTTTACCGGTCTACTCGATACCGTGCAGATTACCTTCGACAATAGCCAATCAGCGACTGACACGATCATGAACATCCAATCGGATGATACGCCGGCGTTCCTCTATGCGCTTGCGAATGCCCTGGCCATGCGCAACATCTACATCACCAAGGCCCAAATCGAATGCGACGGCGCCAAGCTGCGCGATCGTTTCTTCGTCAGGAATCGCGACGGGCAGAAACTGATCGATTCTGCCGATCAACAGCAACTACGGCTGACCGCCGTGCTCATCAAACAATTCACGCATGCCTTGACCTGGGCTTCCGACCCGGCGAAGGCGCTGGCATCCTTCGACCAGTTCCTGGATCTCATCGTGAAGGACCAACGTAAGAAGAGCAAGAACCAGGCGCTCGACTTCGTCAGCGATAAAAAAACCTTTCCGCTGCTCGCGCAACTGCTCGGCGCCAGTGACTTCCTGTGGGAGGACTTTCTCCGACGCCAGCATGACAACCTCCTGCCGCTGCTCACGGAATACCGGGATGCCCCCTTGATCAAGCCACAGGCGACTCTCCGTAAGGAGCTCAAACGTCTGGTCGCTCGAGCCAAAACAGACGAAGCGCGAAAAGACGCCTTGAACCAGTTCAAAGACCGGGAGATGTTCAGGATCGACATTAAGCATATCGTCGAACCCTCAAACAATTTCCCCGACTTTTCGCTGGCGCTCACGGAACTGGCCGAGGTCATCATGGAACAGAGCATCGCAGATTGCAGCGCCAAGTTAGAGAAGTCATACGGACGCCCACGACAGGCCAACGGAAAACCCTGCCCCTTCGCCGTCCTTGGTCTGGGAAAGTTCGGAGGGCGAGAGCTCGGCTACGCCTCGGACATCGAGGTCCTGTTCATCTACGGTGGATCCGGCAGCACCAATGGAAGTCACGGAATTGAGAACAGCGAATACTTCGAACGGCTGGCGCAAGAACTCCTGGGATGGATCGAAGCCAAGCAAGAAGGCATCTTTCGCATCGATGTCCGGCTTCGACCGCACGGAGGCAAGGGCGCACTCGCCAATGCCGTCAAGGAAATCTGCCGGTACTACAGTCCGGCAGGACTTGCCGCGCCGTTCGAGCGACAGGCCCTGATCAAGTTACGGCATATCGCCGGCAACTCCGCACTGGGCCATCGACTGGAAACACACCGCGACTCTTTCGTTTACGGAGACGTTCCCTGGGACATTCCCACAGCACTGGAGATCAGGAGACAACAGCTCAAGCAGCTCGTTGCCCCTGGAAAAGTCAACGTCAAATACAGCTCGGGAGGACTCATCGACATCGAATATGCCACCCAATACCTCCAAGTCATGCATGGCCATACCCATCCGGGCCTGCATACGCCGAATACCCTGCAGGCACTTGCCTCATTGGTGAATGAAGGAATAGTCGCACGCACCGATGGAGCCGGACTGAGAAAAGCCTATATCTTCTTCCGAATGTTAGTCGACGGACTACGCATGGTCAGAGGAAACACCAAGGATCTTGTACTCCCTCCTCCCGATTCAGAGGAATTCATCAGCCTTGCTCGCCGCATCGGCTATACGAGAGACGACTGGCGAGCCGGCGCACGAGAACTGCAGTCCGACATCCAACAGCACATGACACTCACCAAGACCTTCTACGAACGGACGTTCGGAGCATTACAGGAATGACATCCGAGTCGTTCCTTTGCTCCCGGAGCAGGGAGGGGATGGAGGCTGATGATCTTCTGTGCTCGCGCAACGCGCGGTCGAGGACTCCCCTCGCTCGGGCTAATGGCGCGTCTCAGCGTGCCAGTGGGTGGGCGGGTGAGAAAGTTGCGCGCAGTGGAAGATCAATCAGGCCTCATCCCTTAAGAGGGAACAAGCAAGCTTGGATGAAGCATGTATATCGTTCGATGCGCGCAGTGAAGGACAGCCTTGGCCGCTCCCCTAAAGAGAGGTTTAGGAAAGGAACAAGGACTCGCTCGACGGGCGCAGTAGGACCGACCGGGATGCCATTCCCGGGAGAGTGAAACGAGCGAGCTTGGAAGGAGCATTAGATTGGACGATGCGCGCAACGCGGGGCCTCAGAAGGATGCGAGGGAGCAGGCAGACCGTTCTTCTTGCTCGCAGAGCCCCCACGATAAAGCGGTGGTCGCTCGATGCGCGCAGTGAAGAACAATCTGCCTACTCCCTCTGGGGAAGTTGAGGAATCAGAAGGCCCTCGCTCGGGGAAAAGCGCATCTTAGCGCGCTGAGGGTTGGGCGGGTGGAATATTGCGCGCAATGGAAGCTCAATCAGCCCCTATCCCTAAAGAGAGGACAAACCAGCTTGGAGGGATTATTTAGGAGCTGCATGCCCTCTCGATTTTTCAGCGTGTGTGGACCTTTACTTGATCCAAATTAGGTTGAGAGCAAGCGATTCGGCAGCATCGCGCTGTCCGATATCGGCAGTGACGAAGGGAATAGTGAGGCCCGATGCAGCCTGGAACGTAAGGGCTGATGCAATATGCAGGGCATCAAGGGTTCTAAGCGCTATTTTCTGAACTAGCTCCTCAGCCTGGCTCAGCACTATCGGCCCCACTTCGACTAACTCCCAGTAGTCTCTGTCTTTGTGGAGTCTTGACCGGATGGCAAGAAAATCTCGTTGGGTTATCTCACCGGCTATCCGTCTTCGGCTGAGTGCGGACAGGGCTTCAACCGGAGCCAGGGCAGAAGAAAGAAACCGGTACCGCTGGAAGAGTTTTCTCGATGCAGACGATCCTCCCTCTTTCACATATCGTTTCACCAACACGCTGGTATCGAAATACGCCCAGCGGGCCGCCGTCACCGGTCGTCCCTTTCCTCACGAACCGTCAGAGAGACCGGCACGCCACGCACCGACCGAGGCCCCCACGGAGGGAGAGCTTTGCGTCTGGATGCGGGTCGCAAAAACCCAGCGGTTTCGAGTCTCTGAATAATGGATTCCGTCTCGTTTCCGCCGCGAATGGGTTTCACCACAGCCAGCGGCCTTCCCCGCTCTGTCAGCAACACTTCTTTCCCTCCTCGCACCGCCTTCATAAGCCGAGAGAACTGCTGGTTGGCTTCGCGTAAACCAATCTGCATAGACCCACCTCCTGATGTGTAGTGACATCACTACTATATGTACACCGTGGGCACTCTGTCAAACGTTCGTTCGTCCAGGAAAAGGCGTTGCGTTACTGCTAAATCAAGTGGTTTCATGGGCGAAAATTAAACAGCGCCCGCCCCTCAGTTGAAGGAGTCGGACGCCGTTTCCTCATTGCCTCATGTAGAAAAACTTATCTGCTCGCTGTAGCCTCAACTCGACCTAACACAGGACCGGCCGATCTACACATCGTAGTACAAGACGTATTCGTACGGATGCGGGCGCAACCGCATGGGATCGACTTCCCTGCTGCGTTTGTAGCCGATCCAGGCCTCAATCAAGTCCTTATTGAACACCCCGCCCTTGAGCAGAAACTGATGGTCCTGTTCGAGGTTGCGCAATGCTTCGTCGAGACTGCCGGGCATGGTGCGGATCGCGGCGGCTTCCTCCGGCTCGAGATCGTACAGATCCTTCTCAGCCGGCTCACCTGGATTGATTTTATTCTCGATCCCATCCAACCCGGCCATGAGCATGGCAGAAAATGCCAGGTAGGGATTCGCGGTCGGATCGGGAAAACGCACCTCGATCCGCTTGGCTTTCGGGCTCGGTGAGTACATGGGAATTCGTATCCCCGCCGACCGATTCCGGCTGGAATAGGCCAGCAGAACCGGCGCTTCGTACCCCGGTGTCAACCGCTTATAGGAGTTTGTCGTCGGATTCGTAAAGGCCGCCAAAGCCGGAGCGTGTTTCAGGATGCCGCCGATATAGTAGAGACAGAGTTGCGAGATCCCGGCATACTCCTTCCCCGCAAACAGAGGCTTTCCGTCCTTCCAGATGCTCTGATGCGTATGCATCCCGGTCCCGTTGTCCCCGAAGATCGGCTTGGGCATGAAGGTTGCGGTTTTGCCATGCCGGCGGGCCACGTTCTTCACGATGTACTTGTACATCATCAATTGGTCTGCGGTCTTGACCAACGGACCGAACCGAATATCGATTTCCGCCTGGCCCGCCGTTGCCGTCTCGTGATGGTGTTTCTCGACGGAAATTCCGACCTTTTGCATCTCCAATATCATCTCGCTGCGGATATCCTGTTGCGTATCGATCGGCGGAGCTGGAAAGTAGCCTTCCTTATGACGGATCTTTCCGCCTAAGTTGTGGCCTTCCTGCCCGATGTTCCAGGCGCCTTCTTCAGAATCGATGAAATAGAAGCCGCTATGGTCCGTCTGATCGTATCGGACCTGATCGAAGATGAAAAACTCCGCTTCCGGCCCCCAGTAGGAGGCATCGCCGATCTTCGTGCTCTGGAGATATTTCTCCGCCTTCTGCGCCACGAATCTCGGATCGCGCTCGTAGGGTTCGCGCGTAATCGGATCGACGATATTGCCGAGGAGGCTCATCGTCGGAACCGCGCAGAACGGATCGAGACAGGCCGAATTCGGATCGGGGATCATCAGGAGATCGCTGTTGTTAATCGCCTTCCAGCCCCGGATCGACGAACCGTCCAGCCCTGATCCGTCCTTGAAGAGCCCTTCAGTCAGTTCGTCCACAGGAATGGAAAAGTGTTGCCAGGTGCCGATCAGATCGACAAACTTCAGGTCAACGATCTGAACTTTGTGCCTCTTCGCAAACTCGAGTGCCTCACGGGAATTCATTCCGACCCTCCTCCTTACCGCATCCGACTTATAAAGCAGCTCCTGAAGACACGCGTTCCGGCGCCTCAACCGGATGGTTCATGAACAGATCGATATCCTGCTTGATCGTCGAGCGAATTGCCTCCAGCCGAGCCTGGTCCTCGATCTTCTCTCCATGTTGATCCGTCACATAGAACACGTCGACAACCTCATGTCTCCCGCCGGTGCGCAGCGACTGTTGTATGTCGTCATCCAGTCTGGTCGAGATCCTGGCCGATTGGACCGACAGACCGAGCCGGAAGATGGCATGAGTGATGACATACAACAGTCCCTGCGTATCGTCGGCAAACACATCGATGACCGTGAACCGGTCGCTGATTTTGTTATCGATCACGACTTCGCTCGCATGATGTTCGGCAGACATCGGTCTCGTGGAGGATAGTCTGATCTTCCTACTCCGCAACTGCTCGACCGACTCCGCTCCCTTCAATACCCGAATGATCGTCTCAGCTGTGTCGTCTAAGCGCTCAACCGGAGGAGCGCCGGCAAAATCCGGATCGGAGGCCTGGAAGGTGTTGACCACAATCCCGTCGGTTCGAGTGATGATCTGGGCATCGAAAATCTCAAGCCCCTGGGCCGCCATCACGCCGGATGTTTTTGAAAAGATGCCGGGAGTCAGATTGTCGTGGGTGATCACTGTGAATTCGCATGTGCCGAGCTCTTCGTTGAAGTTCCCCTCGACCAGCACATCCCCTGCCTGCAACCGCGCAATCACAGCCAGTTGGGCCGCGATACGCTTCGGAGGCGTCCCGTGCAGATAGCGCAAGGGGAACCGGTCCAGTTGCGTTTCGATCCAGCCCAGCCCCCCGGCCATTGAGGTCTTAAATTCTTGCGCCACCTCACGGGTGAGGCGCTTGAGAATGTTTGGACCAGCCATCTTATCGTCCTGCTCGCCGGATATCGTTCGAAGCGCGCGCAGATAGAGCTCGGTCAGCAAGGACTCTTTCCACTTCGTCAAGACGCCGGGCCCCACTGCCGCAATATCGGCCGCGGTCAGGATCAACAACATGCGAAGGACTTCTGGGGTAACCACCTCCTGGGCAAAGGGCACGAGCACGTTCTCGTCGTAGGGGTCGCGACGGAACGCCGTGTTCGACATCAAGAGATGCCGGTGCACGAGAAACATCAGCGTTCTGGTTTCTTGTCGATCGAAGCCAAGTCGAGCCGCTGTCTCCTCCGCAATCGCCTTGCCCACTTCGCAGTGATCCTCTTTCCGCCCCTTCCCTAAATCATGCAACAGAATCGCCAGGTGCAACAGATCCTTCCGCCTAATCTCCTGATACACCACCCCCATGACGCCCGGCTCCATAGCCAGCGCTTCTGCTTTGCCCACAGCCAGCAGGGTATGTTCGTCCACCGTATACTTGTGATACTGGTTGAACTGCATCAGGCCCCG
>JAKDNQ010000325.1 GCA_030456405.1 Nitrospira sp. | reverse complement strand
GTTTCCATCGCTGGTTCTAAAGCATAGATGTATTCTACTGCCGACTGGCTCAGCCGCTTCTAGCAAGAACTCCAGGGTAAAGGCAGCCCTGCTGCAGACTGGTCAACCAGACCTCGCTGGGATTTCTTGCTTTTGGAGGAGGGTGCGCCACAATAGCTGCGTGAGTGACACGATGACTGCGCACACTCACGCGAGCTTTTTGTTGATTACTTATCGATCTTGGCCTGCCCTGTCTGAGCGTCAACATAGACCTTCTGCGTATTGTTATTGCGATCGACGATCTCGACCTCATAACAGACCCGCCCGTCCTCTTTGCCGATTTCGGCTTCGACCGCCTTGCCCGGCACCGCAGTCAACGCTTTCCTCACCGCATCTTCCAATGTGATGGTGGCTGACGCAGCCAATGTTTTGTTGGATTCAAACATGGCCCATGCCGGCGCGCTCAAGAGGCTGAGCGCCAAGACTCCTGCCGCGATAGATGTACGTGTGTGCATGATGTTCTCCTTGTTGTGAGTGGTTGTGTCGATGATGACGCTCTTCGTTACCGTTTGGCTTGTCCTTGTTCCTGATGCTGTCCTTGGGTTCCCCATTTATCCGCCCAGCTAATGACGTCGTCCTTCTTATCTCCGTAGCGCTCCTGAACCTTTCCTTTAAATTTATCGTAATTCCCTTCGATCTGCATTAGATCGTCGTCGGTGAACTTGCCCCATTGTTTCTTCAACTCACCTTTGAATTGAGACCATTTTCCCGAGAATTGATCCGTATTCATCGCTATACCTCCATAATATGATTAATAAGATAACTGCGTTGCTCTCCCCTAAAGGTCATGCTCACTTTACTGTAGGTTTCTGACACAAGGACCTAGTTAATACCCTAGAAGGCGTTTCAAACCTTTTTCAACGCAGAAATCAGGTTTGTTGACGCGGCTGCGCCCTCCCTTAGCACACTCACCTTTGTAACTAGAGCGACTAGGGGGTTTTCTAGTTCTCAATTCATTGTCACTATTGATATGTTGGTTCTTGTTCAAACAAAGGGGGGCTCAAGATGCCAAAATCCACAGGCCGGAAAAGGAAAGAACGAGAGGCGGAGCAACGAGTGCGCGCTGAGAATGGGGGCCAGGAGAATCAAGGCGGCAGAAATGTCGGAGAGTTCGAGCGCGCGATTTCCAGCGCCCTCGGCGGGGCGCTGCTCATAGGCGGTCTAAAGCGGCGGTCGCTACCGGGCCTTGCCCTCGCGGCGACGGGGGCCGCGTTTTTGTACCGAGGGGCAACAGGTCACTGTATGGTGTATGAATCTCTCGGGTTGGACACATACCGGAACCGCGTGAATGCCGATCGTTCTATAGATCGACCTCACGAGACCGCTCGCTTGGAAGAATCAATCGAAGAAGACCAGCACTTTTCGAAACTGAGACGAACGCATGCTCCAAAGAATATGACCAGTGAGATGGCATGACTAAGGCGGAGCCGTCTCAACAATTTCGACTCAGCTACAGCCTCGCCGCCGGCAACACATTTTCGCTAGTTCAACCATCCTCTTGAAATCGCGAGAACGGAGACCTGGAATCATGAACGGAGAAGCGAGCAAACAATGGCGTGGTTACTCCTATCCTCTTGGCGCAACATGGGACGGCAAAGGAGTCAACTTTGCCATTTTTTCCGAGCATGCCACAGGCGTGGATCTCTGTTTGTTCAATTCACCGGACGACAAAGAGGAAACGGAACGTATCCGCATCACCGAATATTCGGACCACGTCTGGCATATCTACTTACCGGAAGTGTTGCCCAACCAGTTATATGGTTACCGGGTGCATGGCCCCTACGACCCTCAGCAGGGACATCGTTTCAACCCCAATAAACTGCTGCTGGATCCCTATGCGAAGGGCATCGGGCGCGATGTGAAATGGGACGATGCCGTCTTTGGCTATAAGCTAGGCGACCCGGAAAGCGATCTTTCGTTCGACGATCGGGATAGCGCCGCATACGCTCCGCTGGCTGAGGTGATCGACCCGGCATTTACCTGGGGGGACGATCGTCCTCCGCGGACACCATGGCATAAAACCATCGTCTATGAATTGCATGTCAAAGGATTTACCCAATTGAACCAGGCTTTGCCAAAGCGAGTGCGAGGGACCTATGCGGGCTTGACTTCGGAAGCGGTCCTCACACATCTGACCGATCTCGGGGTGACCGCCGTCGAACTTGAACCGGTGCATTATTTCCTCGATGACCGTCATCTGCTCGAACGGGGACTGACGAATTACTGGGGATATAACACTCTGGGATATTTTGCCCCGGCCAGCCGGTACGCCTCCCCGCATATCAAGCTGGACGCTGTGCACCAATTCAAGATGATGGTGGCGGCATTGCATCAGGTTGGGATCGAAGTGATTCTCGATGTCGTCTACAACCACACCGCGGAGGGAAACCAATTAGGCCCGACGCTCTCCATGCGAGGAATCGATAATATCGCCTATTACAAGCTGTCGGAAGAAGATCGCCGCTATTATAAGGATTTCACCGGCACGGGCAATTCGCTCAACGTACGACATCCCCGTTCGCTCCAGCTCATCATGGATAGCCTCAGATACTGGGTCACGGACATGCATGTCGACGGGTTCCGCTTCGACTTGGCAAGCACTTTGGCCAGAGAACTGTATGAGGTCGATCGGCTTGGAGCGTTTTTCGATATCATTCACCAAGATCCCATCCTCTGCCAGGTGAAATTGATCGCCGAACCATGGGATGTGGGAGAAGGAGGCTATCAAGTCGGAAATTTTCCCGTGTTATGGAGTGAGTGGAACGGCATTTACCGGGATAACGTCCGCCGGTTCTGGAAAGGCGATGGAGGACTCCTCTCTTTGTTTGCCACTCGTCTCAGCGGTAGTAGCGACTTATACAAGAGCGAAGGACGGATGCCCCACGCGAGCATCAACTTTGTGACCTGTCACGACGGATTTTCGCTTCAAGATCTGGTGAGCTACAACGACAAACACAACGAAGCCAACGGCGAAAACAATCAGGATGGCGCCAACGATAACAATAGCTGGAATTGCGGCGCCGAGGGGCCGACCGACGATCAGGCGATCGTCGCGCTGCGGGCGCAACAGAGGCGAAACTTCATGGCGACCATGCTGCTGTCCGCCGGGGTGCCGATGCTGTTAGCCGGTGACGAATTCGGTCATACACAGCATGGCAATAACAACACCTATTGTCAGGACAATGAGACGACCTGGTTGAGTTGGAACCTCAGCGACGAGCAGCGGGATTTTCTTCGCTTCGTTCGAACGGTCATCCATATCCGGCGCACCCAGCCGGTATTCCAACGAAGGAAATTTTTTCAGGGACGAACCATCGATGGGAACGATGTCCCCGATATTTCCTGGTTTCAACCGTCCGGCAAAGAAATGACCGACGAAGATTGGAATGCGGGCTACACCCAATGTCTAGGAGTTCGGTTTCCCGGAGATCTCATCGGCGATGTCAACGAACGGAACGAACCGATCACCGGCGA
>JAKDNQ010000324.1 GCA_030456405.1 Nitrospira sp. | reverse complement strand
GCCCGCATGGCGTTGAAGCTGAATCATCCGGACAACGCGCGTGACCGGCTGGACCTCGCCTTCGATGCCCTGAAAGACTTCAAGCCTTCGCACGACAAGGCCACGAACCTAGTCCAGGTGGGACTGGGCTATCAGCGACTCCGTGCCTCGATGCCGGCCATGAACGCCCCCCTTCTGCTGCGCGCGTCCGGCGTGCTGCTGGAAGCGTCGACCGTGGCGGAGCAAGTCGGCGATGCGAGGATGCGCTCCTACGCCGATGGTTATCTCGGGCGCCTGTATGAAACCGAATATCGCTACGACGAGGCCTTGCAACTGACCAGACAAGCGGTGTTCTCCGCCCAGTCGGCCAACGCCCCGGAGTCGCTCTTCCGCTGGCAATGGCAACTGGGCCGTGTGCTGGCAGCAACGGGCAAGCTGGACGAGGCCATTGCCTCCTACAACCATGCCACCACAACCCTGCGGCCCATTCGTAAGGAAGTCGACTCTGCGTGGGAGATCGACTCATTCTCCGGAGAAGATTCGATCCGCGGGCTTTTCTTTGAGCTGGCCGATCTGCTGCTCCATCGCGCCTCGCTGACGGGCGACTCACAAGAGGCCGAGGTGGATCTCCGCCGCGCGCGGGACACCATCGAGACATACAAGGCTGCCGAGTTACGGGATTACTTCCGGGACGACTGTGTCGATACCCTGCAAACTCGTATCACGAAGCTGGACACGCTGGCCGCCGGAACTGCGGTGGTATATCCCATCGTTTTTGCGGATCGATTGGAACTGCTGATCAGCCTCCCCAATGGACTGAGGCGGCTGTCGATCCCTGTGTCATCAACCACACTCACACAGGAAGTACGTGCCTTTCGCAAAACAGTCGAAAAACGAACAACGCGCGAGTATCTCTCTCACGCGCAACAACTCTATGCCTGGTTGATCCGCCCGCTCGAGCCCGATTTGGCCTCCTTTCAGATCGACACACTGGTCTTTATCCCCGATGGCCCGCTCCGTACAGTGCCGATGGCCGCCCTCCATGACGGCAAACGGTTCCTCATAGAAAAATTTGCGGTAGCCACTACGCCTGGGCTGAACCTCACCGATCCAAAGCCGATCGACCGCGCCAAGGTTCGAATGTTGACAACCGGGCTCACGCAAGCCGTTCAAGGTTTTCCCTCCCTCCCCTTCGTCGAAGAGGAAATGAATACTCTTCACACGCTCTACCAAGGGGGGCAGCTCTTGAATGCCGAGTTTTCGGCGCCGCGTCTTGAGCAGGAATTAAAAGACCACCCCTATGGCATCTTGCATATTGCCACCCATGGCTGGTTTGCCTCAGACACCTCGCAGTCCTATCTGTTGACGTATAATGGAAAACTTACCATCAATGAACTGGACCGTTTGATTGGACTGTTCCGGTATCGAAAAGACCCTCTAGAGCTTTTGACATTGAGCGCCTGCCAGACCGGTACAGGCGACGACCGCGCGGCCTTGGGTCTCGCCGGCGTCGCCATCAAGGCGGGCGCGCGAAGCGCGTTAGCCACTCTGTGGTTCATCAATGATGAGGCTTCCGCTGAGCTGGTCTCTGAATTCTACAGACAACTGCGAAACCCCAAGCTGTCGAAGGCACAGGCTTTGCAGTTAGCACAGCAGAAGCTCCTGGAAGATCGGGTGTATGAGCATCCGGCATACTGGTCACCGTTTTTGTTGCTGAACAACTGGCTGTGATTCATGAGCGAGACAGGCAAGACGTGCGCGCAAGAAGACCGAAGGCTGAAGGCTTTTAGGGTAGAGATTGATTCGTGCCTTGCGAGATGATTTTTTATAGCCTTCGGCCTTCAGCCTGAACACCTGAGGAGGGTCCTTTATGAAAACATCAATCATCATCCACAGTGTGCTGGTCGTCGTACTCAGCTTGTCGGGCTTCAGTTCTGGAGTAGGCGCAGCGCCTGCTGCCGACCAAGGAATTCAAGCCTCAGCGAGCCAATTGAAAGATCCATCGGTGCCGATCTATACCCCCCGGAATAAAACCATTCCCCGCGCGCGAGTCGGTGGAAGTTTGCGAGGGACAGATGGGAAGGATCCTGAGATCGTGGCCCTTGTTCCAGACCATGTCGGCCTGACGGTGAAACAGGCGCCTTCCTTAAACTGGTTCCTCTCCAAGCCGACATCCTTGCCCATCCGATTTACACTCATCGACACCCGAACAGTCAAACCGTTGCATGAAGGCCAGATTCCCACGCCTAGCCAGGCAGGCGTCCAATCCCTCGATCTCAAAGATTTGGGGCTGACACTCGAACCGGACGTGCAATATCGCTGGTACATCTCCGCGATTCGCAATCCCGACTCACCGTCCCAAGACATTGTGGCCGGCGGCATGATCGAGCGCTGTGAGTTCAGTACATGCCTGGTGGAAATGGAAGTCGATTTGAGCTGCGACCAGCAAAGCGTACAGCGGAATGCGCTGCGCGGGTTTTGGTACGACGCCGTCTCGTGTCTGTGCGATCTCATTAAGACCAATCAGCAAGATCCCTCCTTCCGACGCATGCGCGCGGCCTTGCTGAAGCAAGTCGGCCTCAACGGCGTTGCGGAATGGGACCTCAAGTCGGCTCCGCTGCCGAAGTAACCGAGTCAACGGCGTTGCTGAGTTTTGAGTTTTAAGTTCTGAGTTCTTCTTCAGGACTCAGGACTCCTCTTTGAGCTTTTCCGGCCAACTCAAAACTAAAAACCCAGAACTTCCTGGGGTCGCCCCTCCTCTCGATGGTATCAATTTAGATTCAGTACTGAATCGTTTTCGATTCACGCGTCTTCCCCCCAGTCTCTTCATGCCTGCGGCTGCCGATACATAATTCTCTGAAAAACCAGAGACTACGACAAAGCACTCGCGCATTTCAGGCTAGGCACGCTGCTTGCTCCATAATAATGCAGCGTGAGACAGAAGGATTTATGAAGAGTTTGAGATCATTTGGCGATGAAGGGAAGCACCACCATGATACAGGAATTAATTAGAGATACCGTCATGATACAGTTATTTGAAGTGTTGATCATGGGACTGTTCGGGGTCTTCGTAGTGATGGTGATCAAGGCGCTTGACTTTGGTGACGACCATCATGCCGACGACAAGTGGCACGCAAGCCCCTCGTCAGACTACCGTGACGAAAAGAGCTAAATAGTTATGGTTTCTCTGTGCGCAGACGCTCGATGAGCGTCTGCGAAATGTTGCGGACGGGACGGGAGATCCTTCCCCTCGCAGACCTGGTGGCCGAAGCGATTGAACATACCGTGAACCAGATGGAGGAGGTCAACGGAGAGGCCTTTCCCCGGCATTTATCCCCTCTCAAGCGAGAGGCGATGACAAGGAACGCGCTCTCTGTCCCACTCAGCTAGCCCGCGTTCTTCATGTCAGTTCGTCGAGAAACCGAGCGGTCGCTACGCGAGGCAGGCGCACAGAGTCGAGCCTAAGACGGGAGGGGCAGACTTGAAACTGGATGTTGACCGAGCAAGCGGTGAACCCGCCTGCCTGGATGCTGGGCCAACCACGT
>JAKDNQ010000323.1 GCA_030456405.1 Nitrospira sp. | reverse complement strand
ACAGGGACAGTTTCGGCGGATGCGCAAACATCTGGGGTGGTACTGCAAAGGGTTTTCTCATGCCGCCTCGCTGCGAGCCGATATGTTCCGGGTCTCTTCGGTCGCTGATCTGGAACAGGCACTTGCCGATTTTCATGCGCGCTGCGCGAGTTTCACCGAGGCTTCCGATCGAATGCTGCTATCCGTCGAACCCTCTCCGGCTCTGTAGATGCCGCTCATTCTTGCTTCCACCTCCCCTCGCCGCCGTGAGTTGCTTGCCTTGTTAGGCATCCCGTTCAATGTCAAACACCCATCGTTCGAGGAGCGGTTGGGAGCTGGCCGTCCGGTGATCGAACAGGTGCAGGTCTTCGCCAGGGGCAAGGCCCAGTCGGTCGCGAGAGAAGAGCCTGAAGCGATTGTGCTGGGGAGTGACACGGTGATCGAGTTGGATCACGATGTGATCGGAAAGCCGGCCGATCTGAAAGATGCCGGCTCGATACTCCGGCGCCTGGCCGGCCGTGACCATCGCGTACATACGGCGGTCGCGCTCGTCTGTACAGCTCGTGCGGTAGACCTCCTGGCCCACTCGACGGCCGTCGTTCGGATGAAGCCGTTCGATGCACGAGTGCACGGCCATTATCTCTCGACGGGAGAAAGCCTTGGCAAAGCCGGCGCCTATTCGATTCAAGGAGAGGGCGGCGGTCTGATCGATTCCATTGATGGAGATTTCACCACGGTGGTTGGTTTGCCGCTCCGGTTGGTCGCGCAGCTATTGATTCACGTTGGCGTGAGAGTGCCGGTTGATCTTGACGAACTGTATACCGTAAAGCCCTATGCCAACTGGGTTCACTTCTCAGATTAATTGCAAAGGGATAGGGAGCTTCCGTACAATGCCGCCTGATCAATTGCCGTCTTGTTTACGGAGGAAGCCATGAGTCTGCGATGCCTGACAACATTGGGGCGAGTCGGTGGCGTTGCCGCTTGTGTGGTTGCGGGTCTGTTAGCCGTTGCCGGTTTCCAGCCTGTCTTAGCGATCGAGGTGAAGCTTTCAGCTGAAGAGGCGCAGAAGGCCTTGGAAGCTGGACGCGCGCCGATGGAGAAGGCCAATACCCCTGAGGACGTCAAGAAGGTTCTCCAACAAGCCTCCTTGGTCACGCGCGTGGGCGCCGATCCAGAGAAGGATCCTTGCGGAGCCAGTGCCATTCTCCGAACCAAACGCTATCGGCTTGAGGCCTTTGGCCGGCAAGAAGCGGCGGAGTCCAAGAAAAGGAAAGCGGACGTGCGCATGCCCGAGGAGTTTATTAAGAAAGTCGTGGACATGCCCAATATGGAGATTGAAGTTCAATTGTGCGGCGATGATGAATATTTTGCAGAGGGCGCCTTGATCGAGTTACAACAGGGCACAAAAAGGATCAAGTCCATCGATATTGGAAAAGCCGAACGGGGCCGGAAAAATGAGGGAAGCGGGCCGACCTACCGGTCACGCTTTACCGCCCTGTTTGCCTATGAAACATTCGACCCTGTTGCGGCTTCCGTGTTCGTCGTGAATCTTCAGGATGGACATGAGGCGAGAATCGTTGCCGACTTCTCCAAGGTGAAGTAGGAACACCCCGCCGATTTCTCCCGTTATACTTTGGAAATACAAACGTAAAATGCTTTGAAAGCGGTAGGCCGTATTGTCGTTTTCTCGACTGCGCTACCGATCGAGGTGCCTGGTAGTGCGCTGAAATCCTGCCTTTCGCTCTTCAAGTCCTGCCGGAGTTCAAGGTTTTCAGCATCGGCGATCTCTGTCCCCGTCTCATGCTCCACTCTTACGGATGGGGAACTCTCGCATAATTGACGACAGGGCATGTCAGTCGGCCACGTGCACCAGCACCTTTCCCATGGGACCATGGGCCAATCGTGCGAATCCTCTCTTCACATCCTCGAACGGAACCACCGTGTCTACCTGTGGCCGCTGCCCCGTGACATCCAATCGATTGACGATCTCCTTCCACACTGCCTGTACCACCTGAGCCGTATAGTCCCCAACCGAGACCCCGCCCATCCGAATGCGGCGAAACAACAGTGTCGCCGTGTTGAATTCAGGCACCGTTCCTCCGCTCCTGCCGACCACGCTGATCCGGCCGTTATAGCCAAGCAGGGCCATCACTCGAGGCAACAGCTCGCCTCCCACGTTGTCGACAGCCAGATCGACTTTCTTTGGGCTGATCGCCGCCGTCACAGCCTTTATTAAGTCTCTGTCCGCTGGATCAAAGACGAAATCAGCCCCGATCCTCTTCAGCCTGACGCCTTTCTCCGGGCTACGCGACAAGGCCACCACGGTGAGCTTCATTGATTTCCCCAACAGCACTGATGCCACACCGACACCGCCTGACGCACCGGTCACGAGGAGGACAGATCCTGCCTGTGGAGGTGCCGGAGGATCGTCCCACTGTGTCAAGGCCTGCCAAGCCGTTAGAAAGACCAACGGGGCGCCGGCCATCTCTTCGGGGGACCAGCCGGGAGGGATGGGCGTCACACTTTCAGCGGGAACCACGATGTTCTCGGCCAGTGTTCCCCACACGTCCACCCCTATGTTGCAGCGCAGAATCCCTACGGTCTCACCCACGCGGACATTGTCCACGCTAGACCCTATCGCCACCACATCACCCACGCCATCACGCCCGAGAATGTGCGGCAGCGGCGGGTTAGCCGGGTACATTCCCCGAGCCAAAAACGCATCAGCTGGATTCAGCGCAGCAACCCTCACTCTTAGGAGCACCTGTGCCGGCCCTGGCTGAGGATTCGCCACCTCGCCGAGCCGCAGTCTTTCGACGCCATCATAGGAATCCATCAACCAGGCACGCATAGACTCATCTCATCATGTCGTGGTTCACTGGTGGCGTGAGATCTTACAGGGCATCAGCAGATAGATAGCCGTGGCAGGGATCAGATCGCTTTTCGCTCACTCTCTTTCCCGGCATTGAGAGGACTCTCTCGTCTGAACAGGTAATCTTGAAGGCCTCGCCGGATGATTCCCCCTGAGAGTGAAGGATACGTGCCACTGAGCGCCCTCCTTCCGACGGCTGTTACCAGTTCATCGCGATTGCGGATCAGCGCTCGAAGGTTTTGCTCGATGCGCGGCGCAGTCTCGCGGAAGACTTCCTCTGCAAGGTCCCACACCTCCGGACGTCCAGCGGTCCGCTCCTGCCGTTCGGCATAGAGGGCTGTCGTCGCAATCACGAGAAGGTCTTCGCCGATGACCTCGATCCGGTTTTGGCGGCCTTGGTCGTCACGAAGCGTTTGCCGATGGAATAGCATGGCATAGAACATCGCCCGCGCAAGTCGTCGGCTCGCGCGTTCGACAAATGCCAGTTTGGGCCAGACCCGAGGGTGCTGGAATGAATTCCCAGATGGTAACCGCCTGCGCACCCACTGCCTCCAGTACCAGGGGAGATAGAATCTCACGAGACGGTGCAACTCTGTGAATCGACGAACACCGGTCACTTCCTCATCGAAGTAGTTCCGGGCACGCTCAAGGTGTGTGTTAAGGCCCTCACGCGC
>JAKDNQ010000322.1 GCA_030456405.1 Nitrospira sp. | reverse complement strand
CTGTTCAGAAAGGCCGGACTTCTCACCCGCCCAACCCCGGCGTGCCGAGACACGCCGTTCCTCAGGCAAGGCCGCAGCGAGGTCCGCGAGGCGACGAATAAGGAGCCTCACGTTTGCGGACGGGCGCGAGTTGGTGAGCGCCCTGTGTCTTCGAGGCGAATCGTATACCATTTTCACCCGCCCACCCATCGCCTGTCGGCACAGGCGTTGACCCACGCCGTACGTTGAGCCCCTGAGCGATGCGAGAACGATGCTGGCGGGCTTTGTCAACAGCCTGCTAGTAATCGGCAAAGACTCCGCCTGAGGGATAGAAAAACAGTTTTTTATTACTCGGACGAGTATCGTCCGATATCGAGGAATCAGATTGTCGCGTGTGGGTATCGTTGCCGTCGAGATCGAAGAAGCCGGCTACGCTCTTCTCCGAAGAGTCTCCAAAGCCTGACTTGACCCGGTACTGATCCTCTCCTCCCTCGTCGATGAAGAGTCCCCAGCCTGCATAGTCGGCTCGACCAAGACCGGTCGTTCGCTCGAAGGCAAAGGTGTCCATGCCTTTTCCTGCATCGATCATGAGACTCACGCTGTTGTCCCAGGCGACTCCACCGTTGTAAAAGGGGCCGGAGGAGTCATACAGGTCCTGTCCATGATAGTCGATAAAGAGTCCGACTCCGAAGTGTGCGGATGCGCCATGCCCGTAGCGAGCGGCTTGGTGGTCGTCGTCGCCATCGAAGTCCAATTTCATTCCAGCGCCAAAAAAGTAGCCCTGTCCCTGTGAGAAGTTGGCGCTGTCGTAGTGATCGCGCCCTTCGATATCCAGCAATATTCCCCAGCCACCGGCCAGACTGTACGCTTGCCACTCCGCATTCTTTGTCAAAATCCGCTGTCCCGATCCGGCGCCCAGCCCGAAACAGTCGTACTGATAGAGGGCATCGCCTGGCTTCCCTGTGGGGGCGTCCTGCGCATTGTAGGCGCTGGGAAAGGTCGCGCCGCATTGATAGTGGTCGTTGCCGGCGATGTCGATGATGGCGCCGACGCCCAAGGGCCCGCCGAATCCAAGTGCGAAGCCGTGGCTGGTATAACGGTCATTCCCTGCCCCATCGAGCAAGAGGCCAAGCCCTCCAATGGCTGCGCCCTGCGTCAGGCGATTGCCCAAATACATATCGTTACCTTTCGAGTCCAACAAGATTCCGAGTCCACCGAATCCGGCGCCTCCCGATCCTATGTCGAGCTGGTAGACATCGTCGCCGTCGTGATCGATTAACAGTCCTACCCCCAGCCGTCCGGTGGCGAGTCCGAACGGAGCTCCGGTATAGGTATCATCTCCCTTGAGATCGATGACGACGGCATTCCCCTGATCCTCGCTTGCAGAGGCGGCAATCATACCTCGATAAAGATCGTTGCCACCAATATCGATAATGAGACCGATTCCTTTATCAATCTCATAGGTATTCGGTCCTGGGCCACCGATGATGATCAGTCCGTAGGATGTCTCCCGGGCCATCAGGACGTCACCCGTCACGCCAGGAGGAACGTCGGAAGCCGGCAGGGGTTTCGTCCAGGCCGCAGCGGCCTGGTAAAGCCAACGTTCATTGGCAAGCCGCGCGAGCGTTTGGGCCGTAGCAATGAGACTGGCATAGTCAACCTTTCCCTCCAGCAGTTCGACAAATCGGAGATCGGCTTTGACTTGCTCACGTGCCTGGTTCGACAGACTCGAAATCTGTGGGATGAAGTGTTCTGCCATTGATCGCGCATGTAGAAATAGGAAGCGCCTTTCCGCCTCGGTCAGATTCGCCAGCGCTTTTTCTCGATACAGCGATGCTTGCTCTAAGCTTCCGACCATAAAGGCTAGGAGGTCTTCCTGCTGCGCGGAACTGTAAGGCAGATGCACCGGTGTATGGAAGGTGGAGATGCGATCCATACCAATTTCCAACACGTCGAGAAGAGCCGGAAGATTGACGGATCCGCCTTTTGCTATTTCGGCCAATAGGAGTCCCTGGCGCTCTATTTCAATCAGACCGTCCCAGGGTTGTATGAGAGTATTGACCGCCAGGCGGCGTTTGAATTGTGCCGGGGTTTTCTCGACTGTTTCGTGCACAGTGAGGAGATCTCTCTGCCGTGATCCTTCGAGTTTCTCGAAATCTGTTCGGACGACAGGAGCCAGCCGGTCGAGCACTGACTGGCGCATAGAACTGCTGGGTACGGGAGGTGGATCGATCAACGCGACGAAACTGTGTATCGCACTGCAACCGGGAAGCCACAATAGAAAGAGTATACTGAATAGAGAGAGTATGAAACGATTCATGATCTGTGTCTATAGTCTACGGCGAGACGTCACCTGTTGCCAGTGAGCTTAGGAATTGTTTTGCGCATTGAGCCCGACACAATATGAAACTCATACAACCGACACTCCAGCTGACCATTGAAGAGCGGAATACGTTTCGATGGAGCGAGGCCGATGAGTTTGGGAACACGCAAGTCTCCGGTAAAGATATAGGCTCGCCATCCGCTGAATCGCTGTTTCAACCAATCACCTAGCTGGGGGTAGAATGCATCGAGTTCTTCGGGTCGGCTGAGCCGGACGCCGTAGGGGGGATTGATCATCAGCGCGCCCTCTTCAGCGGGAGCCTCAAGGGCGAGCACATTACTCTGCTTCAGGCGAATATCAACCGAGACTCCTGCTCCCTGAAATGTTCGTTGTGCAATCTTGATTGCGGCAGGGTCCTGATCGGAAGCATAGATGGCGGCCGGCGCCTCTGCCAGTTGTTTCAGTCGAGAGGCTTCGCGCAGATGTCCCCAGCGTTGGGCATCGTGGACCAGGAGGCGCTCAAACGCAAAGGACCGAGATTGTCCTGGCGCCATCCGACGCGCCATCATGGCCGCTTCAAGCGGGATTGTTCCGCTGCCGCACATGGGGTCGAGCAGTACCTCATTGGACGTCCAACCGGCAAGCCTCAGCAAGCCTGCCGCGAGGTTCTCACGCAAGGGCGCTTCGACGAATTGGACGCGATGCCCTCGTTTGAAGAGCGGCTCGCCGGAGGTGTCCAGATAAAAGGTCACCGTTGACTCATCAAGAAAAGCATCGAGCCGGATGTTTGGATGGTGTGTGTCCACATTCGGTCTCTTGTGGCGTGACGACACAAATTTGTCGCAGACCGCGTCTTTAATGCGCAGTGTGACGAAGTTCAGGCTGGTAAGCGGGCAGCGTCGCGCACTCACTTTTACTTTGATGGTCTGTGAAGGCGCAAACCAGTCCGGCCAGGGAAGATGGTAAGCCGCGCGGTACACATCGTCTTCCGAGCGATAGGGCGCCTGTCCGACTTCCCAGAGGACGCGGCTGGCAATGTGACTCTTGAGATTGACCCAATACATCGTGGACCAGGGGGCCTGGAAGGCAATCCCGCTATTCGTCTGCGTGGTCATAGGCACACCAAGGTCATGGAGTTCCTGTTCAAGGACTCCCTCCAACCCGCGCGGACAGGGTGCAAAGAACCGTAGTTTTGTGCTATCCATGCTTATCGCATCGCCGTTCGTGAAG
>JAKDNQ010000321.1 GCA_030456405.1 Nitrospira sp. | reverse complement strand
GAGGAAGGGCTCTTAAAGCAAGCGCAGGAAGCGCTTCGCATCGCCCAACTGAGCTTCCGGCAGGGCGCCTCCAGTCTCTTGGAAGTCCTCGATGCCCAACGGGTCCAACGCCAAATCACCGTGGATTACAATCTGGCGCGCTTCGAACTCTCCGAGGCGCTCACGCGGTATGAACGAGCCGTGGGCGGTCCACTCTATATACAATAGGGAAAGATACGAGGCATGGTCATTTCTTTAGACCGATCTATCAATCAAGGCGAATGTCGTGCGCGCCGGCGAAGCTGTGTGAGCGCAACCGTTATGGTCTTCTTCGGTATGCTGCTGTTGGCTTCCTTCACAGGCTGTGACCGTGCGCCGGCGCCGGCTGAGGAGCACGTCACGAAGCATCCGGCAGGGGAGGCGCAGCTTGTTCGGCTGGATGAAGCCACCGGGTCCGGTGTGACCGTGGAGCCGGTCAGGCGAACGGCATTTCATACCTACCGTACCTTTCCCGGCGTCGTACGGCCGAACGAACATGCCTTGGCAAATATTACGACCCTCGTGCGTGGGCGGGTGGCCGAAGTGCATGCCGATTTGGGGCAGATGGTCAAGCCTAATCAGCTGTTGGCGGTGCTCCAGAGCGGGGATCTCGGGCTCGCCCAGTCTGCGTACCTCAAGGCCCGAGCCAGGCGACACGTAGCGGAGAAGGCCTATGAGCGGGCGCAGTTTCTTTTCAATGAGAAAGTGATCGGCCTGGCGGAGGCGCAGCGCCGTGAAGGAGAGATGATCAGTCTCCGCGCCGAAACCGCGGAGGCGCGCGAAGGGCTCCGGTTGTTAGGAATGAGTGAAAAAGA
This sequence comes from Nitrospira sp., assembly GCA_030456405.1. The sequence goes on along the minus strand of JAKDNQ010000321.1, from coordinate 2,702 downwards.
GATCAACACCCTTGAGCGGACCCAAACGATCCGCTCGCAGGTCGCCATCGTGGCGCCTTTTGCCGGCCGGGTGATCGCGAGGGATCTCACCAGAGGCGAGGTGGTCGAAACCGCCCAGAAACTGTTTGTGGTTGCCGATCTCTCGACGGTCTGGGTGCTGGGGAATGTGTCGGAAAAAGATATCTCGTATGTGCAGCGCGCGGCCGCCGTTCCGAATCAGCCCGTCGAGGTCTTTGTCCCTGCGTATCCCGACGAAGTGTTCCAGGGGACAGTTTCGTATGTCGGCGACGTCCTCGATATTGCTACCCGGACCATGGCGGTGCGTCTCATCTTGGATAATTCCAACGGTCATCTGAAGCCGGAAATGTTCGCAACGATCCGTGTCTCCTCCGAGCCCACCTCGGATGTCCTGGTCATTCCCGAAGCCGCTATTCAGCGTGATCGAGATCGCACCTTCGTGTTTGTGCAGAAGGAGCCCGGCGCCTATGAAGCGCGGACGGTTAAAGTGGGCGAGAAGAACGGGACCTTCGCCGAGATTCTCGATGGGGTGCAAGAAGGGGAAACGGTTGTCAAAGAAGGCGCCTTTACCTTGAAATCTGAGCTGTTGAAACCTAAAGACTAGTCTATGGTAGATAAACTCATCGACTTCTCTCTCCATCGTCCCCTGCTGATTCTCACTTTTGCCGGCCTTCTGACCCTTCTGGGAGGTTATGCCTTCCGTACGATTTCGATCGACGCGTTTCCCGATGTGACCAGCGTGCTCGTGCAAATCGTGACGAAAGCGCCCGGTTTGTCCCCCGAAGAGATGGAACGGCTGGTCACCTTTCCCATCGAACAACAGGTCACCGGGGTTCCGCATCTGACGGACTTACGCTCGCTCACCAAAGTAGGGCTGTCGTTGATTACGGTGGTGTTCGACGATGAGATGGACATCAACCTGGCCCGCCAGCTTGTGCTCGAACGGCTGATCGAAGTGCGGGAGAATTTACCACCCGGGTCTGAACCGATGATGACCCCGAACAGCACAGGACTCGGAGAGGTGTATCAGTACTATCTGGAAGGCCCAGCTCATTCCGTTCCGGATGCTCAAGCGATGGAACAGGAATTGATCGAGCAGAGAACGGTGCAGGACTGGGTCATCAGACCGTTGATCAAGGGGGTCCCCGGAGTGATCGACGTCAACTCGCAAGGCGGGTATGTCAAACAGTATCAGGTGCTCGTCGAGCCTGAACTGTTGCGCAAGTACAACATTTCGCTGCAAGAGGTATTTGCCGCTGTGGCGAACAACAATGCGAATGCCGCAGGCAACATTCTGGAACAACATGCCGAAAAGTTCATTGTCCGCGGCGTAGGGATGATCCGGAAATTGAGCGACATCGAGAAGATCGTCGTGAAGGAGGCGGGCGGCACGCCCGTGCATGTCCACGATGTCGCCCATGTACAGATTGGCCATGCCATTCGCCATGGTGCCGTTGTCCTGAACGGTGATCGAGAGGTGGCGGCAGGGATCGTGCTCATGCTGCGCGGTGGAAACGCCCGCGACGTCGTGGAGGGCATCAAAAGCAGGATCGCTGAAATACAGGACAAGGGGCTGCTGCCCGATGGATGGCGGATCGTGCCCTTTTACGATCGTATCGAATTGATCTCCGCCGCCTTGAAGACCGTCTATAAGGCGCTGGGAGAGGGTATTCTCCTGGTGGTGGTCGTGCTGTTCCTGTTCCTGGGCGATACCAGGAGCGCCTTGATCGTGGCGGCGACGCTCATCCTGACTCCGCTCGTGACGTTCTTCGTGATGGATCGGTTCGGTCTCACGGCTAATCTCATGTCCTTGGGCGGGTTGGCCATCGCCATCGGCATGATGGTCGATGCGTCTGTGGTGCTGGTGGAAAACATCCATCGGCATCTGTCGGATCCCCGTCACCAGGGTCTGAGTCGACTGGCCATCATTCTCAATGCCGGTCGGGAGGTCGCCCGCCCCGTGGTCTTCGGCATTATTATCATCGTCATCGTCTTTGTGCCCATCCTCTCATTCGAAGGCATGGAAGGCAAAATGTTCAAGCCGATGGCCTATACCATCATGATTGCCCTGACGGTGTCGCTTGTTTTGTCGGTGACTCTGTCCCCGGTCCTGTGTTTGCTGACTTTGAAGGCGGGGCACGCCGACTCAGACCCCTTCGTGCTCCGATGGGCCAAGCGTGCCTATCTTCCCTTGCTGCGCTGGGCATTAGGGCATCGGAGCACTGTACTGACTGTCACCGGAACGATGTTGGCAGGAAGTCTTGCGCTCTTCCCATTTTTAGGGTCGGAGTTTGTTCCCATCCTGAATGAAGGTACGATGTCCCCCCTCACGATCCGCTTGCCGAGCGTTTCGTTGGACCAATCGATCAAGATCGAAAAAGAGGTGCAGCGGGCGGTCCTGGAGTTTCCAGAGGTGCAGATGATGGTCTCTAAAATCGGACGCACGGAATTGGCGAATGACCCGCAAGAGCCGAATGAAAGCGATTCCGTTGCGGTCTTGCGTCCGATTCCGGAGTGGACGACGGCCCACACTATGTCGGGGTTGAAAGAGAAAGTCCGCGAGCGTCTGGCACTGATTCCCGGCGCCAACTATCTGATCAGCCAGCCGATCCAGCAACGGGTGGACGAATTGATTTCGGGAGTGCGCGCAGAAGTGACCGTGAAACTGTTCGGGTCCGACCTGG